>CBDTVQ010000427.1:0-2091 GCA_965364045.1 uncultured Tessaracoccus sp.
CGGGATGTCCGCCATCTCCGTCGACGAGGAGTTGGCCGCCGCCTACTTCACGTGGAGCAGTGCCAATGCCCCGGATGAGGGGTACTGGGGCCACTGGCCTCGCCACTTCGCGGAGATGCCACTGGACTCCCACCTCGTTGACGGAGCGGCGACACGGTGCGACGTCGCGGTCATCGTCATCGGACGGGCCGCCGGCGAGGATCGTGAGAACGCACTGGAGCCCGGCAGCTACTACCTGACCGACGATGAGCGCCGCATGTGCGACGCAGTCATGGCCCGATTCGAACGCACCGTCGTGGTGGTCAACACAGGCAACGTCATGGACATGTCGTGGGCGGAATCCTATGCCGATCGGCTGTCGGCGCTGGTTCTCGCCTGGCAGGGCGGCATGGAAAGCGCCCAGGCGCTGGCCGATGTTCTGGTGGGTGTGATCACGCCGTCGGGACGGCTGACGTCCACCATCGCCCGGCGGTACGAGGATTACCCCTCGGCAGGAAACTTCGGGAACCGCCATCACAGCAACTATGTCGAGGATGTCTACGTCGGCTACCGCTACTTCGAGACCTTCGCCCGGGACGCCGTGCTGTTCCCGTTCGGCCATGGCCTGTCCTACACGTCGTTTTCTCACACCAATGTCCGGTGCGAAGTTGCCGACGGGGAGGTGCGCGTTGGCGTCGACGTCACCAACCTGGGTGCGAAACACAGCGCCAAGGAAGTGGTGCAGCTGTACTTCCGTGCTCCGGGCGGCGCCCTGGGAACCCCGGAGCGGTCGCTTGCAGCCTTTGCGAAGACGGGTGAGCTCGCACCCGGCGACACCCAACGGGTGGAGCTACGGTTTCCAGTCGCGGACATGGCCTCCTATGACGACGGGGGTGTCACGGGCCACCGATCTGCGTGGGTTCTGCAGCCCGGGTGCTATGACTTCCATCTGGGGGCAGACGTCCGCTCGGCGCAGTTGATCGGATCCCATGAGGTGGAGCGTCTCAAGATGGTGACCCAACTTGAGGAGGCCTGCGCAGTGGCGCCGGAGAGTGGCTTCCAGCGCATGGTCCGCTCCACCAGCGGTGATGAGGTGTCAGAACTGGGCTGGGAGGACGTGCCGGTTCGCTCCGTCGATCTACAACGTCGCATCCTGGACTCCCTCCCCGTTTCACTGTCCCCGACGTCCTCACAACCTGTGACCCTCGATGATGTTGCCGACGGCGCGGCTCTCCTGGAGGAGTTCGTGGCACAGCTCACGCCCGATGAACTCGAAGCACTCAGCCGGGGTGACATCCGCATGAACAGTCCGTTGGGCACGCCCGGCAATGCCGGCGTTCTCGGGGGAGTCTCCGAAGCTCTCAGGACCCAGGGGGTGCCGCCGGTCACTTGTACCGACGGGCCATCCGGTCTCCGGCTCAGTGCCCATGCCGCGCTCCTGCCCTGCGGGACCGCGCTTGCCTCCACCTGGAACGTCGACCTGGTGCGCAGCCTGGCTGCCGAACACGGTCGGGAGATGGTGAAGAAGGGGTCCGATGTCCTGCTGAGCCCTGGCATGAACATCCACCGCGATCCACTGTGCGGCCGCAACTTCGAATACTTTTCAGAGGATCCGCTGATCACGGGGCTAATGGGGGCAGCAGTGGTCTCGGGAGTGCAGTCCCAAGGCGTCTCCGCATGTCCGAAGCACTTCGCCGCGAACAACCAGGAGACCAATCGCAGCAAGAGCGATTCGCGCGTCTCCGAACGGGCGCTGCGGGAGATTTATCTCAAGGGCTTCGAAATCTGCATCCGTGAGGCCAACCCACACACGATCATGACGTCCTACAACAAGATCAACGGAGTCTGGGCGCACTACAACCATGAGCTGACAACCACCATTCTTCGCGACCAGTGGGGCTGGGAAGGAATGGTCATGACCGACTGGTGGATGCAACCCTCCCGGGATCCCGCATTTCCAGACCTGTGGGACAGTGCCTACCGGGTGCGTGCCCAGGTTGATGTCCTCATGCCCGGCAGCACAATCTCAGGCTTACGAAGAGGCCGTGATCGCTCGCTGCTGGCCTCCCTCGCCCGGTCTGAGGGCATCACGTTGGGGGAACTGCAGCGCAC
>CBDTVQ010000428.1:0-2090 GCA_965364045.1 uncultured Tessaracoccus sp.
GAGGGCGCATTGGGTAGCGCGAGCGCATGAACCTACGCTGAATGCATGAGAATCCGTTTCACCGTCAGTGCGTTCGCCATCGCCGCAGTTGCTGGCTCCCTCCTCTTGGCAGGATGCGGGGAATCAAAGCCGGACGAGAGCAACCCTGCTTCCCCCAACGTTGAAGCCACGTCCGGGGTCCCCGAGTCTCCGGGAGGAGAGTCGTCGCCCGACGAGTCGCCGGAGAATCAGGAGAGCCCTCCTCCTGAGCCGAGTTCGACGCGTGACCCCGTCTCGGCAGGGCCGCTGGAAGGTGCCGAGCTGAATCAGGCCGGCGTCGCATGGTTCGGTGCGTTCTGCTCCGGGATCGGCGAACTCTCACAGTATGGCGCGCCCAACATGCAGGAGCTTGGCCTGGCAGAACAGACCGAGGCCGTTGGCACCACGTACGAGAACTTCGGGAAAGGTTTCGACTCCGCTGCCATGACGTTGGCGGGTCTTGACGATGACATGAACTTCGAGAAGGCCGACGCTTTCGCCACCCAGGCCATCGAGTCTCTTCAAGAGGTCAGCTTCATCTACGCGGCAGGCGCCGGGACGATCGAGGCGGGCACCTACGCCACCGAGGAAGACCTCGTGGCAGTTGTCAACGTCGTAGAACGGGCCGCGCTGGCAGCCGGGGTTGGCGACTACGGGCTCTCAAGCCTCGACGAGAGCGTCTTCGACGCCGTCAACGCACAGGTGCCGGCCTGCGGCACCCCCTGAGCCAGTCACCGGGATTGACCTCAGCCAGGGCCGACGCTATTGCGCCGGCCCGGCTTTCGTGTGATCTCAGTCGGTTGACGGAAGAAGCGCGACGATGGCCCCGCCGGGCAGGAACTCTGCTCCGGCACCCTCTGCCAGTGGATCCCAGCTGGCCAGTATCTGCTCGACAGGTCCCAGATTCAGCTCGACGGAACGGTCCGTGGCTCGGGTGGCAGCCACGACAATCCGGCCGCGGCGCATGATGATGGTGTCGTCGTCCGGGGCCTCGACGGTGGTCCGTGACAGCTGCGGGTCCATGATGTCGCCCTGTTCGTGGCGAATCCGGATCAGGATCCGGTACCAGTCCAGCATCCTCGCGTGGGCGGTGAGGGACCGCTCATCCCAGCGCAGCACGGCGGCCTGCATGGTGCTTTCCGCCTGCGGGTCCGGCACTGGGCTTTCCCATCCCATGCGGGAGAACTCGCGCTTGCGGCCCGCGGTCACCATGGGCCCGAGTTCTGGCCCGAGGTCGCTGAAGAACGGGAACGGCGTGGAAGCGGCCCACTCCTCGCCCATGAAGAGCATGGGCGAGTAGGGCGAGAGCAGGTACAGCGCCGCGGCGGCCGCGTGCTGGCTGGGTGAGAGTGTCGCGTGGATGCGATCGCCGACGGCGCGATTGCCCACCTGGTCATGGTCCTGCAGGAACGCCACGAACGAGTGGCCGTCATACTTGCTCGACGTCTGATCCACCTGCTCACCCCACGCCTCATCACGGAAGGTGGAGGTGTCGCCGTCGTGTACGAAGACGCCGTCGAGGGCCTTTTGGAGAACCTCGGCCGGGCCGAAATCCACGTAATAGCCCTGCGTCTCACCCGTGAAGAAGCTGTGAAGGGCGTGGTGCACGTCATCAGCCCATTGCGCGTCCATGCCGCGAGCATCCTCGCTGGATCCGACGGGGGAGACCATGGACGGCTGGTTGAGGTCTGATTCTGCGATCAGCATCATGGGCCGTCCCACCTGCGTCTCCCACAGGGCGACGGATTCGGAGAGCTCCACGAGGAAGTGCTTGTCCGAATCATCAGCAAGCGCATGGACGGCGTCCAGACGCAGGCCGTCCAGGCGGTAGTCCACGAGCCACTGGCGTGCCGAGTCCAGCAGGAAGGCCCGGACCTCCTCGGCGCCCGGAGCGTCCAGGTTCACGGCGGGCCCCCACGGGGTCTCGTGGGTTTGTGTGAAGTACGGGCCGAAGTGGGCCAGGTAGTTGCCCTCGGGGCCCAGGTGGTTATGGACGACGTCGAGGATGACGCCCAGCCCCAGTGCGTGGGCGGAATCGATGAAGCGGAGGAAGGCCGACGGGCCGCCGTAGG
>CBDTVQ010000429.1:0-2084 GCA_965364045.1 uncultured Tessaracoccus sp.
CGGAGCCGATCGACGGAGTGGCCGTAACCGGCCTGCATGTGCACCTCCATGGCTACGCGGTGGCCGAACGGGCGCGCGCGATTGCCGAGGCGGCCGGGCTCGCCCGCGACCTGGAGGAACGCGGCCACCGACCGAGGTTTCTGGATCTCGGTGGGGGCGTGCCCATGAGCTACCTCGACGACGCAACCGAGTGGGAAGGCTTCTGGGAGGTATTCCGGGACAGCAGGGAGGGTGAGGCGATCACGTGGCGTGACCACCCTCTCGGCACCGTGTACCCGTACCACCAGAGCCCGACGCGGGGTGACTGGCTCCGCGAACTGCTGGCCGCCAGACCCGATGGTGGAAAGACGTGCGCTGAACTGCTCAACGGTGCCGGGCTTGCATTGCACCTCGAGCCCGGTCGTAGCCTGGCCGATGGCTGCGGCATCACGCTCGCCCGCGTCGCGTTCGTGAAGCGCCGCAGCGACGGGGTCCCGCTCGTCGGCGTGGAGATGAACCGCACCCAGTGCCGCTCCACCTCCGACGACTTCATGGTCGATCCAGTGCTGGTCCGCACCCAGCCGGAAGGGGAGCCCTACGACGGTTTTCTCGTCGGTGCCTACTGCATCGAGGACGAGATCATTCTGCGGCGCAGGATGCACTTCCCCCGCGGCGTGGCGCCCGGCGACGTCATCGCCCTGATCAATACCGGCGGCTACCTCATGCACATTCTGGAGAGCGCCTCCCACCAGCTTCCTCTGGCAAAGAACGTGGTCTGGCCGAGCGGCGAGCTTGACGGTATCGATCGATGACCGGCGGCCGGGCGAGTGGACGAGAGTGCTGGGCGACGGGCAACCCATCGTGACGCCAGCCGCCCCGGTCTGTCATCGTGGTGTGAACGACGGTCAAAGGACAGGGCCCCCCGGGGCCGACGGGTCATCATCTCCACATGGGCCGAGGGGTGACCGGTGCTGATCGAGTGGTTGTTGTTGCTCCTGGTGGTGGGGCTCATCGCGCTGAATGCAGCTTTCGTAGCAGCTGAGTTTGCGCTGGTGACTGTGGACCGGCCGACGGTGGCCAAGTTGGCTGAGACGGACCCCAGGGCCGCTTCGCTGCAGGCCGGGCTGAAATCTCTGTCCACACAGCTGTCCGGCGCCCAGTTGGGGATCACGATCACGAGTCTGGTGGTGGGATTCATCGCCGAGCCCTCGATCGCGGCACTACTCAGGGGCCCGATCGACCGCGTGGGGCTTCCGGACCAGACCGCTTCCGTGGTGGCGTTCGCCGTGGCGTTTATGATCGCCACGTCGGCACAGATGGTGTTTGGAGAACTCGTGCCGAAGAACTGGGCCATCGCGGAGCCTCTCAAGGTGGGTCGCGCTGTCGTCGGTTTTCAGCGCGGGTTCAGCTGGGTGACCAAGCCGCTGCTGTCGTTCCTGAACGGCACTGCCAACGCCATCGTGCGTGCGCTGGGGATGGAGCCCCAGGAGGAACTTGCCTCTGCCCGGTCTGCGCAGGAGCTGGGATCGTTGGCGGCCCGGTCAGCAGAGCAGGGGATGCTCGGGGAGGATCTGGCCCGGCGACTGGAGCATTCCGTCTCCCTGAAGGACATCTCTGCCGCGGATGCCATGACGCCGCGCCCCCGGGTGACGTTTATCCAGATGGACCAGACCGCATCGGACGTGCTGGACACTGTTGTCTCCACCGGACATGCGCGCTTCCCCGTGGTCAAGGACAGCGTGGATGAGATCGAGGGAGTGGTTCACTTCAAGGACGCCCTTGCTGTCCCCACTGATAGGCGCAGCACCACATCGGTGGCCGAGTTGGTCCGGCCCGTCAGGGCTGTGCCGTCCACGATGCCACTTGGCTCAGTCCTCGAGGTCCTCCGCCTCGGCGTCCAGATGGCGATCGTCGTCGACGAGTACAGCGGGACCGACGGCATCGTGACACTGGAGGATGTGGTTGAGGAGATCGTCGGGGAGATCGACGACGAACAGGACACACCCACCCGCGGCTTCCGCCAGTTGGGGGAGCGGCGCTGGTCGCTGTCGGGCCTCCTGCGCCCCGATGAGGTGGGGGAGGCGCTGGACCTGGAACTACCTGAG
>CBDTVQ010000430.1:0-2080 GCA_965364045.1 uncultured Tessaracoccus sp.
CGACGAGGCCGGTGTCACGCCGCAGGAGCTGGCGGACCAGAACCACCGGGTGATCGCGGAGGACCTGGCTGCGCTGGGGATCTCCTACGACCTCTACACCCGCACCACGACGCCGAACCACTACGCCGTGGTACAGGAGATGTTCACCGCGCTCCACGACAACGGGTACGTGGTGGCCAAGACCCAGATGGGCGCGCTGTCACCGTCGACGGGCCGCACGCTGCCCGACCGCTTCATCGAGGGCACCTGCCCCATCTGCGGCTTCGACGGCGCACGCGGTGACCAGTGCGACAACTGCGGCAACCAGCTGGATCCCGTCGACCTCATCAATCCGCGCTCCCGCATGAACGGCGAGGCGCCGAACTTCGTGGAGACCGAACACTTCTTCCTTGACCTGCCCAAGCTTGCCGACGCCCTGGGCGAATGGCTTGACGGGCGTGAAAACTGGCGTCCCAACGTCCTGAAGTTCAGCCACAACCTGCTGGCCGATCTTCGCCCCCGCGCCATCACCCGCGACCTCGACTGGGGTGTCCCGGTGCCCCTCGACGGCTGGCGCGATGCGCCCATGAAGCGCATCTACGTGTGGTTCGACGCCGTCATCGGATACCTGTCCGCCTCCATCGAATGGGCCAGGCGCAGCGGCGACCCCACGGCGTGGCGCACGTTCTGGAACTCCGAGGCCGCCGAGTCCTACTATTTCATGGGCAAGGACAACATCGTCTTCCACTCCGTGATCTGGCCCGGCATTCTGCTGGGTGCCAACGGCCAGGGCGCCGTCGGCGGCGAAGTGCACGAAGCGCTGGGGGAGTTGCAGTTGCCCACCGAGGTGGTCTCCAGCGAATTCCTCACCATGAAGGGTTCAAAGGTTGCGAGCTCACGAGGCGCCTCGATCTTCGTTGGCGATTTCCTGAAGGAGTTCGGGCCGGATGCGCTGCGGTTCTACATCGCCGTTGCAGGCCCCGAGAACCAGGACACCGATTTCACCTGGGACGAGTTTGTCCGACGCATCAACTTCGAACTGGCCAACGAGTGGGGCAACCTCGTGAACCGCTCCATCTCCATGGCGCACAAGCAGGTGGGTGCCATCCCGGTGCGCGGCAAGCTGACGTTCGAGGACGGCCAACTGCTCGACGCCTCCACCAACGCCTTCGACACTGTGGGGGAGCACATCGCTGCCCGACGCTTCAAGGCCGGGATCACCGAGGCCATGCGGATCGTCGGCCTCGCCAACAAGTACTTGAGTGATCAGGAGCCCTGGAAGCTGAAGGAGGACCCGGAGCGTCGCGACACGGTCCTCCACGTGGCGCTGCAGGCTGTCAGTGACTGCAATACGCTGCTGACACCGTTTCTGCCGCACTCGGCACAGAAGATCTTCGAGGCGCTGGGCGGCAAAGGTATCTGGGCGGCGCAGCCGGAACTGGTGGAGGTCAGCGACGGGGATCTCACCTACCCGATCCTGCAGGGCGACTACGCGAATGAACTGGCGCGTTGGCAGCCCCGCTTGATCAAGGAGGGGACTCCTCTGGAGAAGCCGTCTCCACTGTTCACGAAGCTCGACGAGAAGCTCGGCGAGACGGGCCCCAGCTGGGCCCCGATTCCGACCGCCTGAGCAAGCTCGTCTGAGCGGGCGTCCAGTCCATCGAGCAAAAGGAAGTTTCAAATTCGGATCGTGGTGTCCGAGATTTCGTCCTACTCGGTGACCCGGGTTCGGCTGGGTTGGCGTCGCGGTGTTGATGCTGCCGCACCTGCGAGCTGAGCGACGACGCGCGTTGCCTCCGGCATGCCAACGGGGCGGAAACCCGCGGTCATCGCATCCCTGGTGAGCTGCGGCTCGCTGCGGTACAGCGCGGCACCCCGTCGAAACAACACGGTTGGGGTCTTGCGTTTCTCCTTGAGATCCCGGGCCAGACGACGCGTGAAGTTCGTGGTTCGGTGGCGGGCAAGCCACAGCGCCTCAACCGGGAGCCCGGCTGCCCTGGCAGCGGCGAGCAATGGCGGGGCGAAGATGCCCTCCGCCAGCAGGATTCGGGCACTGCCCATGTCCAGCGTCCGCGAGCCCACTCGCAGCGATTGTGAGATG
>CBDTVQ010000431.1:0-2076 GCA_965364045.1 uncultured Tessaracoccus sp.
CGTGCCCTGTTCTCCTCCTGGTACGAGTTCTTCCCGCGCTCCCAGGGAGCGTGGCAGGACGAGTCCGGCGAGTGGCACTCCGGCACCCTGGACTCCTCTCACGGCCGCCTCGAAGCCGCCGCCGCCATGGGCTTCAACGTGGCCTACATACCGCCCATTCATCCCATCGGCAAGGCCTTTCGCAAGGGAAAGAACAACACCCTCACCCCTGCCGACGGAGAACCCGGCTCGCCGTGGGCCATCGGTTCGGCGGATGGAGGGCACGACGCGATCCATCCCGACCTCGGTGACATGGCTGCATTCGACCGCTTCATGGCCAAAGCTCGCTCGCTGGGTCTGGAGGTGGCGCTTGACCTCGCGCTGCAGGCCTCCCCTGACCACCCCTGGGTCACCGAGCACCCTGAATGGTTCACCACACGTCTCGACGGCACCATCGCCTATGCAGAGAACCCCCCGAAGAAGTACCAGGACATCTACCCCATCAATTTCGACAACGATCCGGCAGGCATTTACCACGAGGTCCTGCGCATCGTGGGTTTCTGGATCGAGCGCGGGGTGACGATCTTCCGCGTTGACAACCCTCACACCAAGCCCGTCGAGTTCTGGGACTGGTTGCTGGAGCGGGTGCACGAGACGAATCCCGAGATCATTTTTCTTGCCGAGGCGTTCACGTCGCCGGCCATGATGGGGGCTCTCGGGAAGGCGGGATTCCAGCAGTCCTACACATACTTCACATGGCGTGTCCCGAAGCATGAACTCACCGAGTACATGATGGAACTCTCGCAAGAAACGGATTCGTTCTTCCGCCCCAACTTCTTTGTCAACACCCCGGACATCAATCCCTTCCACCTCCAGTCAGGGAACCCCGCCATTTTCGCCATCCGGGCGATCCTCGCGGCGACCATGTCTCCCACCTGGGGTGTCTACTCGGGCTTCGAGCTCTTCGAGCATGAGCCCCTGGCGCAGGGACGTGAGGAGTACATGAACTCCGAGAAGTTCGAGTTCCGGCCCCGGAACTACGACGCCCAGCCGAATCTCAACGTCCTGATGGGTCAGCTCAACGCGATCCGTGATCGTCACCCTGCGCTGCAGCAACTGCGCAACATCACGTTCCACCACGTGCCGCACGAGGGCATCATTGCCTTCTCCAAGCAGGACGGCGAAGATACGGTGCTGGTGGTCACGTCACTGGATCCGGAGAACACCGTGGAGTCCGAGGTCTACGTCGATTTTGAAGCCTTGGGATTCCGTCCCGGCCAGCAGATCCGGGCCGTCGATGAGCTGTCCGGGTCCGAGTTCATCTGGGGTGAACGCAACTACGTGCGCCTGTACCCCGGTCAGCCCGCCCACATCGTCCACCTCATGCATTGAAGGGATTCGAGACAGCCCATGGTTGAAGGTCTGGACGCTGCACTCTGGCAGCTTGCATGCAACGCTCGCTGGTTCGCTGGTCGCTCTCGCGGCGGCACCCTCGCACGCGTTGACTTGTGTGACTGGCTCGTTCATCCCACCACCGGGTTTGGCGTGCGCAGCGCCATCATGGATGTCACGTTCCGCGACGGGAGTCTGGAGCGCTATCACGTACCCCTGGTGTACAGGCCCATTCACGAGGCGGTGGCGCCAGAACTTGTCGACACGCAGCTGGACGGCCAGGAGTTGAGCATCGGGGAGCTCTGCGACGATCCGGCCGCAGCCGGTGTGTTGCTGTCCCTACTCGCCGACGACGCCCCAGGCTTTCAGCGCTGGGGCGATGTTCCCCGGAACCTGGAGGCCAGACGTTTCACCGGTGAGCAGTCGAACACCTCGTTGTTCTTCGGCGATGCACTGATGTGCAAAGTGTTTCGCCGTCTGGAGGACGGCCCGAACGTGGACGTCGAGCTCCACGCAGCCCTGGCCGGGACCGGAGCCGTGGCCGAGATTCATGGAGCCTGGCGGAACGGGGACACAGACCTGGCCATCTTCACCGAGGCCCTCAAGGACCCCTCGGACGGTTTCGACCTCGCCACGGAGCATGCCCGTGAGGACATGCCTTTCATCGCGCAGGCCAACGGCCTCGGAGTCACCCTGGCTAAGGTC
>CBDTVQ010000432.1:0-2073 GCA_965364045.1 uncultured Tessaracoccus sp.
GTACGAGCTCGACGGCACGCAGAACCTGCTCGACGAGTGCCTCATCCATCATGGGCGATGACTCAGCTCAGCCAGTGGTGGACTGGTCCAGCATGGAGTGCTGCCCCCAGCGCTCCACCGTCCACCCCGTCGCCGACGAGCCGTTCAGCACGATCCATTCGGTGTTGCGCAGCGGCCCTGCGAGCTCTCCTGCGACGGCGGGGTCCTGTGCCAGCGCCCACACCCGCAGGGCAGCACCGTGACTGACGACTGCGACGCTGCGATGTCCCTCTGCCTCGATGGCTGCGACGGCGGCGTCGAAGCGGGCCATGAACTCTCGTGCGCTCTCGCCGTCCTCAAGCCGGGCATCCAGGTTGTCAGGGGACCAGGAATTCAGCATGCCGACGTAGCCGCTCCAGTCCGAGTTCATCTCCTCCACGCCTGCTGCGATCTCGTGGACGCCGTCGATGATGGACGCCGGGATCCTGCGCTTCTGCGCCAGTGGGGCAGCCGTCTGCTGGGCCCGGGTCAGGGTGGAGACGAACAAGGCGTCGATGTGTTCGTGGGCGATCGACTCGGCCAGGTCGAGGGCCTGTTGGAGGCCGTTGTCCGTGAGCGGTGCGCCGGGGTGGGCCGTGTCCAGGAGGTGATCAACGTTGGACTGGGTTTCGCCGTGGCGGATCAGGATCAGACGCATGAATCCACCCTAGCCATGCAGGGAGACGATCTGCCATTCATGAGGGGACGGATGCGCGGAGCACTCGGCCGCGCGCACCCCAGGGCGGGCTGTCGCGGGATACCGTTGCCAGTCAGTGCCCAGCCCGCAACGTCGTCCCACAAACCAGGAGTTCGCCATGGAACTGTCCCGCAACCTGAGCACAGAAGGCGTCGACGAGCGTTTCGCCCACTTGGACCAGTTGAACGTTGGCCAGCTGGCCCGTGTGATGAATGAGGCCGACAGGGGAGTTCCGGAAGCCGTTGAAGCGGCGTTGCCGCAGATCATCCCGGCCATCGAGGCGATCTCGGGTCGCTTCAACTCCGGCGGCCGCATCCTCTACATCGGGGCCGGCACCTCTGGGCGGCTGGGCGTGCTGGACGCCTCCGAGTGCCCACCCACCTTCAACACCCTGCCGGAGCAGGTGGTGGGCCTGATCGCCGGGGGAGACAGGGCATTGCGCTCGGCCATGGAGGGGGCCGAGGATGATCCGGCCCAGGGTGCCGCCGACCTTTCCGCCCATGAAGTGGGTCCGCTCGACGCCGTCGTCGGTATCGCCTCCAGCGGGCGGACGCCCTACGTCGTCGGAGCGTTGCAGCACGCACGCTCCGTGGGGGCACTGACCGTTGGGCTGAGCTGCAATGCAGACGCAGAGGTCTCGGCGGCGGCCGAGCACGGCATCGAGGTGATTGTGGGGCCCGAAGTGGTGGCTGGCAGTACGCGGCTCCGAGCCGGGACCGCCCAGAAGATGGTGTTGAACATGATCTCCACCATCACCATGGTCCGCGCCGGGAAGGTGATGGGGAACCGAATGGTGGATCTGCGCGCCACCAACGAGAAGCTTCGAATCCGGGCCGTGCGCATGGTCTCCGAACTGGCGGACGTGGATGAGGAGCGTGCCGCGTCGGCGCTTGAGGGCTCCGGCTGGCGGGTCAAGGACGCGATTCTGGCACTTCGCGACAGTTGAGCCGGGCCGTAGGCGACAGGCCTGTCCTGCAGGGTGGAGAAAACACCGTCTCGTGGTCCACTCAACCGCGAGTGCCCCATATCTCCATGCTGGGGGACAGCGCACCAGTTCGAAGGACCCGAAGTCAGCCCGTGGTGAAGCGCGCGTGGATGGTGACGTCGAGTTCCACATCCTCCGGAACGACGGTCACGGACTCGGCCTCGTCGTGGGCTCCCCCGCGCAGGGACACCGCGTGGGCCACCTGTCCGAAGTCGTCGCGTTTGCCATCGAGGAGTCCACTGTCGGCCAACTCCAGGAACCTCACTCCGGATTCCCCGGCCGCCCGCGCCATCGTCGTTGCCCTGGCGTGAGCCTGCACCACCGCTTCCGCGAGGGCGTTGTCCTGCTCGGCCTTCTGCCGGGCTTCTGTCAA
>CBDTVQ010000433.1:0-2068 GCA_965364045.1 uncultured Tessaracoccus sp.
CATCGTCGCGTGGGACGAGGCGGCAGACACCATTGCCTGCCTCCACCAGTACCGGCACCCGGTGGGGATGGAGCTCGTGGAGATTCCTGCTGGACTCCTGGATGAGGACGGCGAGGAGTGGCTGCACGCCGCCCAGCGTGAGCTGGCAGAGGAGGCGGAGCTCGCGGCCGGGCGGTGGCAGGTACTCGTTGATGTCTGCCCGACGGCCGGTGCCTGCCAGGAGTCGCAGCGGATCTACCTGGCGCGTGATCTGGTGTCCGCTGACCGTCCTGAAGGCTTCGAGCTGGAGGGGGAGGAAGCGGAGATGACGTGGGAATGGTTGGACAGGGCCGCTCTGCTGGACGCCGTGCTGGAGGGCCGCTGTCAGAGCCAGGCGCTCGTCACCGGGCTGCTCGCCCTGGAAACCGCACGGCTCGGCGGGCGGCTCGACTCCCTCCGCGCGCCCGATGCGGCATGGCCGATCCGGAGCCGACCGCGCCCATGACAACCGTCGATTCCGTGGTGGCGGACTACTTGGGACATATCCGGGTGGAACGTGGCCTGGCCGCCAATACGGTGGCGGCGTACCGGCGGGACCTGGGCCGATGGTCGGCTTTTCTTGCCGAGCGGGATATCGAGGACATCACGGAAGTGACTCCCGTCGAGGTGGACGAGTTCGCGCGCCAGCTTTCTGCGGAGCTCGCTCCGGCGTCGGCTGCCCGCATCGTGGTGGCCGTGCGCATGCTGCATGCGTTTGCCGTGGAGGAACAGCTCATCGCCGAGAATCCTGCTCGTGATGTCGCTCCACCGTCGCCCCCCAAACGTCTGCCGAAGGCGCTCGGGGTGGACGAGGTGCGTCGACTCCTGGAGGCGCCGGACCGCGACGACGTCGTGGGACTGCGGGACGCTGCGTTGCTGGAATTGCTCTACGGCACGGGAGCCCGCGTCTCCGAGGTGTGCGCTCTCGACGTGGACGATGCCACCACGGCGTTGTCCCAGCCGGAGCCTGAATTGCGGCTGTTCGGCAAGGGCAGCAAGGAGCGCGTGGTCCCACTGGGTTCGTTCGCGCGTGCTGCCATCGACGCCTACCTCGTCCGATCGAGGCCGTCGCTCTCCAGGGGCAGGGCGGGCTCGGCGTTGCTGTTGAATCAGCAGGGACGAAGGCTGTCGCGACAATCCGCCTGGGCCGTCATCACCCGGGCGGCCACGGCTGCCGGGCTGGAAGGGGAGATATCCCCGCACAGCCTGCGACACTCCTTCGCCACACATCTCCTCGACGGCGGCGCCGATGTACGGGTGGTTCAGGAGTTGCTGGGGCACGCCTCGGTGGCCACCACACAGATCTACACACTGGTCACCATCGACAAACTTCGCGAGGTCTACCTCGCGGCACATCCGCGCGCGCTCTGACCTGGCACTAGGGTGGGGTAACAAGTCGACATGGAGGTATGCGCAGTGACGGACGAGGGACTTTTCACCCAGGAAGCGGCAGAGTTCGAGGTACCTGACGCTCCCGTTTCATCCACCCTCGTCGACGGCGAGAAGATGGGTCCCACTGGCCGGCCACTTCCAGATTTCCCGGAGCCCCCGCGCCCGGATCCCCAGCGCCGAATGCAGGCGGAGATCATCTCCATGTGCAACCAGAAGGGAGGGGTGGGCAAGACCACCACCACCATCAACCTGGGTGCCGCGCTCGTGGAGCTGGGATTCAAGGTGCTGCTGGTGGACTTCGACCCGCAGGGCTCCCTGTCCGTCGGGCTGGGTGTCAATCCCCACACGCTCGGGCTCAGCATCTACAACCTCCTCCTGAGCCGGGAGCACACCCCGCACGAGGTCATCCATCCCACCAGCGTCGACGGTATGGACATCCTGCCCAGCAACATTGACCTCTCCGCCGCTGAGGTGCAGCTCGTCAGCGAGGTGGCTCGCGAACAGACGCTGATGCGGGTGCTGAACAAGGTGCGCGGTGACTACGATTTCATCCTCATCGACTGCGCGCCCAGCCTCGGTCTGCTCACCATCAATGCACTGACCGCCAGCGACTGGGTGCTCATGCCCCTGGAATGCGAGTTCTTCGCCCTGCGTGGCA
>CBDTVQ010000434.1:0-2058 GCA_965364045.1 uncultured Tessaracoccus sp.
GTGCCCTGGATGAGCCATCCGGGCGCCAGCACGGCACGCAACTGATTACCGGTGTCAATGGGCAGTGGCTCTGAGGGGGTGGTCCAGACCGGATGGTCGCCGGGGATGGCCACGCCGAGGAGCCCCTTGACGGCCCAGTAGGGCGAGCCTGGACCGGTGTAGAACTGGGCCAGTCGTGGCCAGGGGCGTTTCCAGCCCACGTCGAGGATCCCGGGATTCGAGGCCATGTCGGCGTCGACGAAGTGTCCGACGATGCGGGACGCAGCCATCCTAAGCGCGCCGGGTGAAGGCGCATCGACTCCCGCCAGAGCACCCACCCAGAAGGGGGCCGCGGCGGCGAAGCGGTAGGTGAGGCTCCGTCCCTGGATGAGCGGCGAGCCGTCGACGCCGATGAGCCGGATGGCGTCGTCGAGGTATCGCTGGAGCGCTGCGCGATCCCGATCCAGTCGCTCAGGCGCCAGTTCCACCGCTCCGCGCATTCTCGACCAGAGCGTGGGGTACAGGTGAAGGGCCCATCCGTTGTAATGGTCGAAGTTGCGGCCCTCACCGTCAGAGATCCAGCCAGCGGTCCCGGGGAAGGAATCATGGGTGGCGAGATCCGCCCGGATGTCATCGACGCTGTGATGGGCACCCACTGAACGCAGGAACGTCTGCGTGACGGCGCGGAACCACACCCAGTTGTTGCGCCAGTAGGTCTCGTCTCCCACGGCAGAGGAAAGGTAGTGGACAACCCGATCCTGCACGGCTGCATCCAGACGATCCCAGAGCCAGGGGCGCGTCATGTCCAGCGCGAGGGCAAGGGAGGCCGCCTCCACCTTGGCCTGCGGATGTTCATCCGGAGTCGGCCAGCGTTCCGTCGAGTGGGGGTCGGTGCCGGAGGCGATGCCGTCGGCGTACCACTGCGCTGTTCCCAGGGGATCGTGTCCGTGGTCACCCGCGAGGCGGAAGGCAGCCAGCAGGAAGGACCGAGCAAAACCTTCCAGGGCATCGATGCGCGCGCCAAAGAGGCCCGGTGCCCCGGGAAAAGAAATTTGAGCGTGACTCTCAGAGGCGTGAGCTCTGAGGGCGAGCAGCAGTTCATCGGCGAAATCAGTCCACGTTCGACGGTCGTCCCAGTTCAGATCGGCTGCTGTCTCCAACTCAGGAACTCCTGTGGCGTTGACGTGGATTGATCGAAACCGATCACTTATGACCACAATACTACCAAAGCGGTCGGTTGCGGGGTAAAGTGATCAACATGACATTGCACTTGCTCCCGGATGGGCGTCGCGACCGCATAGTCGCCGAGCTCCGTTCACGTGGGATGCTGCGTGTCAACGAACTGGCAGAGCTGGTGGGGGTTGCTCCCGTCACCCTGCGGCGTGACATGGCCAGACTCGCAGCCGATGGAGTCATCCGTCGTCTTCATGGCGGCGCCGTCCTCGTCGATGCGGAGGCGGAACCGCGGTCCCCGTCAGAGGCTCCCAGCCGGGTGGGAATGCTGGTGCCGTCCCTGGACTTCTACTGGCCAGAGGTGATCCGCGGAGCACAGGACATGGCTGCAGAGCGGGGCGCATCCCTCATGTTGCGGGGCACCACGTATGAGGACGTCAACTATCGGGCACATGTCGAACACATGCTTCAGGCGGGTGCCGAAGCACTCCTCCTCGCTCCCGATGTCACGACGCAGGAGACTGCGGAGCTCCTTGACTGGCTGCAGCGCACGGGTGTGCCCGTGGTCCTCGTGGAGAGGGAACCTTCCTTCGTGCCGGGCGGGCAGGCCTGCGAATCCGTGACCACCGATCACGCCGCTGGCGCCGCAGCGGCAGTCAGGCACCTCGCCGATCTTGGTCATGTGAAGGTGGGCTTCGTCACCAACCCCGGCAGCCCGCACAAGGCCGAAATCCACAGGGGATGGGTACAGGCGGCACAGACGTGTGGTCTGGACACCGAGGCTTTCCGTCGTGACCTCCATCGTCCGCAGCCGGGCAATGACGGTGAAGAGGTCGCAGCGCTGGTGCGCGATTGTCTGGCGTCCGGCACGACGGCGCTGCTGGTGCATGCGGACAGAGAGGCGAG
>CBDTVQ010000435.1:0-2048 GCA_965364045.1 uncultured Tessaracoccus sp.
CTGTACGAGGGCATCTCCATGTAGAAGGGAAGCCCGACGCTGGAGCGCCCGATGATTCTTTTGAAGAACCACGCCGACGTCATCGCGGAGACCGCGCCCAGCAGGTACAGGCCGAACATGATGGCACCCTGGGCGCCGATGGGTCCGACGCGCAGGTCTGATGGGACCAGCATGCCGATGAGCAGCACGTAGACCGGCAGCCGCGCCGAGCACGTCATGAGCGGCGCGCCCATCATGGTGGCAATCCGGTCCTTGGCTGAGGGCAGCGTCCGCGTGGCCATGATGCCCGGAATGGCGCAGGCCATTGAGCTCAGCAGCGCAACGAAGGCCCGACCTTCGAGACCCGCCCAGCCCATCACCTTGTCCATGAGGAAAGCTGCTCGCGAAAGGTATCCGCTGCCCTCCAGCAGGGAGACGAGCAGGAACAGCAGGGCGATCTGCGGGAGGAACACCAGTACGCCACCCACGCCGGCGAGCAACGCGTCGGCCACCAGACTCGAGAGCCACGGGATGGGGATGCCTGCTCGTGCCAACCCACCGAGCCAGGCGAAGAAGGCCTCGATGCCGTCCTGCAGGGGTGCGGCGACGGTGAAAATCACCTGGAAGAACGCCATCATCGTGGCGAAAAAGACGATGGTTCCCCACAGGGGATGCAGGAGGACGCCGTCGATGCGGCTGGTGCGCTTGTCCGAGCCGGGCGCACGAAAGGAGGCGCCGTCGAGCACGGAGGTGGACCAGTCAGCGAGTCCGGCCGAATCCGAGGGCGGCGTGACCATGGGCCGTGGCCAGGACGAGACGTCGTCCATGGCCCTCGACAGGCTCGCCACCCCGCGCTTGTCGCCGGCGACGACGGGAATGACCTTCACCCCGACGGCGCGGGACAGCGCGTCGATGTCCAGTGAGCCGCCGCGTCGCATCAGCTCGTCGGTGAAGGTGAGCACCACCAGGACGGGGTGGTGGAGCTGCTGGACCTGGACCAGGAGCCCCAGGGAACGACGGAGGTTGGTGGCGTCGAGGAGCACGATGAGACCGTCAACCGGCTCGTCGCCACTGGCACCAGCCTCGAGAACACCGGCCACCACCTGCTCATCCGGGCTGATGGGGTCCAGGGAGTACGTACCGGGAAGGTCCTCGATGGTGACCTGGGAGCCCCCGTCGATCATGTGCACGCCCTCGTATCGGGCGACGGTGACACCGGGATAGTTGCCCGTTTTGGCGCGCATCCCGGTCAGGGAGTTGAAGAGGGTGGTCTTGCCTGCGTTGGGGCTACCCACCAACGCGAACCGCTTCGTTGCCGCTCCAGCCCTGGTGGGCGGCTCGGCATGGCAGCTCACTACTGCTCCACCAGTATCCTGCTGGCCTCACGCTTGCGCAGGACGATCTGTGCGCCACCAATGTTGAAGACGAGCGGGTCACGCATGGGGGCCTTGCGGATGAGGGCAGCCAGCTGGCCGGGCGCGAAGCCGAGATCGAAGAGTCGCCTGGAAATCTGATCGTCGCTGGTGAAGCCGATGATCTTCGCCGGACATGCGCAGCCGAGTTCCGCCAAGCTGCATGTCCTGGTCTCGCCGCCAGCGGCTACGCACTGCCGCTTCCCCAGATGCCCCGCGTGTGTCATGTAAAAAAGTTAGCACAGCCTAACCTGTGCAAATTACGGAGGGTCACGTTTGCGAAATCACCACGGATGGGAGGCCGGAAACGCCTTGGGTGCAGCGGTCTGCCTTGAACATCCTCCAGTGACCCCCCACAGCGGGGTATCAGCGCCGCCCCGATCCCCGCGAATCGGTCGTCGGTCCCGTTCTCCGGCACCACCCTGAAGAGTCGGCGGCCGGCGCGCTACCGTCGTGGGGTGACAGCACTCAAGGTCGATGCCCCGCAGGGCCCGGCGCCCGTGCGCTGGCTACGGGAGCGCCCGCTCGTCACCGATGCCCTCCTCGCGATCGCCCTGCTCACTCTGATCGCCGTCGTGCGACGCGACGGTGGCCACGTCCCCGACGAGGTCACCAGAGTCGCGATGGTGGTTGGCTGCGCCGCGCTCATCGTGCGCC
>CBDTVQ010000436.1:0-2041 GCA_965364045.1 uncultured Tessaracoccus sp.
GGGCCAACATCATGTCGGCCGCACGGTACGCATCGGCCATGCGCTCCACGAAGGCCACGGGTCGGTAGCGGCCACCGTCCGGGTGGGTGCGGGGGACGTGTTCGTCCGTGAAGTTCTTCGGTCCCAGCACGTGCAGCACCTGTACGCCCTGGGCCAGGAGTTCGTCCAGGGCGGAGGCAACAGCGTTGTTGATGCTGCGCGCACCCTGGGATCCGCCGCTGACGAGCAGCACCGGCAGGGTTGGATCCAGATCGAACTGCTCACGGGCCTGCGCCACAGACATGTGGGAGTCAGTGATGGAGATGGACATCGGCATCCCGATGAGATGCCCTCCGGGGAGCGCCGTCTCCGCGAAGGTCGTCGCGACATGGGCGGCGAAGCGCGCACCGATCCTGTTGGCGATCCCGGGCACCTTGTTCGCCTCGTGGATCACCACGGGCACACCCATGGTGCGGGCCGCGATGTAGGCGGGAATGGAGACATAGCCCCCGAAACCCACCAGGGCGTCGGCGTGGGCGTCGCGCAGAATCCGCCGGGACTCCCTCACGGACTTCAGCAACTTCCAGGGGAGCTTCACCAGATCAAGATTCGGTTTCCGGGGCATGGGAACGGGTGTGATCAGTTCCAGAGCCAGTCCCGCCGCCGGCACCACGCGCGTCTCCAGCCCTCTGGCGGTTCCGACGCACACCACGTGGATTCCCGGCACCAGTGACTTCAGCGCCTCAGCCGTGGCAATCAATGGCGAGGTGTGGCCAGCTGTGCCCCCACCGGCGAGGACGACGCTCGTCATCGGGTGCGTCCCGCCGCGAGGATGCTCGTCATTCGTGGTTTCTTCTTCAACGACTGCTTGCGCGCCGCCAGATGAGCTCTCGCCTGGGGAGTGTCGCGAGCGCAAGCGAGCAGGATCCCCACCGCCAGCAGGTTCGCCAACAGGGCAGAGCCTCCCGAGGAGACGAAGGGCAGCGGAATTCCGAGGACGGGGAGGAGGTGCATGACCACCATGATGTTGATGAGTCCCTGCACCAGAAGCCATGCCGTGATGCCGGCAGAAACGATGCGGTTGAATACCTTGTCCGAGCGCAGGGCGATGGAGAATCCGGCGCGCGCCAGGATCGCGAACATGGCAATCACCACCAGCACGCCGAAGAGTCCCAGCTCCTCACCGATGACGGCGAAGATGAAGTCCGTGTGGGCCGCATCCTTCAGCCCACCCCATTTCTGTCTGCTGGCGCCCAGCCCCAAGCCCCACCATCCGCCGGAAGCCAGCGCATAGACGGCGGCCATGGGCTGGGAGGACAGGTCAGTGTCCGAAGTGGGGTCCCAGAAGACCCGCATACGGGCCATGCGGTTCGGGGATCCAGTGACGAGCAGCACCATGCCCGTGATCGCGATGAGAGCGCCGGGAACAAGTATTCGGTAGGAGGTGCCGATGAAGAACAGGAGGGCAACGATGATGATGCCCACCACGATGCCGGTGCCGAGGTCCCGCCCCGCCAGGATGAGGGCCAGAATGAGGCCGGCACCCGGCACGAAGGGCACGAGCAACTGCGGAACCTCGTGCAGTCGACCTCGCTTCGTGTGCCAGATTGCGGCAGCCCAGACGATGAGTCCGAGTTTCGCGAATTCTGACGGCTGGAAGGTGACGCCAGCGATCCTGATCCAGTTCTGGTTGCCGTTGACGCTGTGACCCAGGGGGCTCAGCACCAGCAGCAGGCCCGCCATGGACAGCAGCCAGCCGATCCACCCCATCCGCTGGAAGGACTTGGGTTTGATGCGGCAGATCACCGTGGCGCCGATGACGCCGACGACCATGAAGATCAGCTGACGCGACGCGTAGTAGTAGGGAGATTCGCCACTGAACTGGGCCTGGGCCGAGGAAGCGGACAGCACCATCATCGCGCCCACGGCACACAGGATGGTGACGGCGAAGGTGACCATGTACTGGTCCGCCATGGGCGAGGCCACGAGAGCACGGAGACCCGAGGGTGTCGCCGCCTGGCGCGGAGGCGAAGCGGTGTCGGTGGCGATGGCCATTCTTGGC
>CBDTVQ010000437.1:0-2040 GCA_965364045.1 uncultured Tessaracoccus sp.
CAACAACCTGACGTACCTGCCCTCCAAGAAGTCAGCATGGGTGGGCAACCCGCTCGCGAAGACCGGCTCCTGGACCGCTGCTGACGGCCGTCAGTGGAGGACCGAGTGCAACACCCCCGCCACCGGTGGCAACGGCTGCCGTTCCTTCGCAAAAGCAACTGTCGTTGGAAACGTCGCCAAGCCTGGCCAGCCTGTTCGTTACGGCTGGGTCACCAAGGAGATCTTCAACAACATCGTGCAGTTCTCCTGACACCTGACCAGCTGTAGATCCCAGACGCGTCGTGCCGGAGCCGGGCAGCATCTTCCGGGCTCCGGCACGAAGTCGTTTCACATGAAGGGAGCGGGGACATGGCAAGCACTACGCTGATGCCTGACATGCACTTACGCGCACGAATGACCCGCTGGCCGGCCCATCTGGTCCAGATGGGTCTCACTGCGCTCTTCGTTCTCCTGTTGGCGTTTCCCTCCTCGGCCCAGGCCGACGAGGTCTACGAGCCCCCACCGCTGGCCATCGGATCGAACGCAGTCGGGTCCTGCCTGGCGGCTGATCAGGTCTGGCTCCTCGTCGTCGATTCTGAGGACGAGGTGCTCGCAAACCAGTGCGTGGGCACTCCCGCCTCCGGCGAAGAGGCGCTGGCCCGCGGCGGCATGCAAATCCGCTTCTCCAAGGGCCGTCTCATCTGCTCGCTGTCAGGCCATCCAGAACAGTGCCCCGCCACGTTCACGGGATCGTACTGGAACTATCACCACGGCAGGTCCGGCGAGCAGTACAGGTATTCCAAGGAGGGTGCCGCCAGTAGACGTCCGGACTCCGGCAGCATCGAGGCCTGGTGCTACAACTCAGCAGATGAGAAGTCCTGCACCCCGCCACTGCTGAGAATCATGTCCGGCGAGCAACAGCTTTTGGTGCCTGGAGCCGACGCCGCTGACTACGTGGATCCGGCTCCGACGGCGAACGAAGCTGTCCCAGTTCCCGCGAGCACGCCATGGGCCCTCATCGGAACCGGCGCCATCATCGTCGTTGGAATCGTGGCGGTGCTCTGGTGGCGTCGCCGCGCCAACCCCGTCGATCATCAGGTGGGCGGCAGATGACATGACGCGGCTGATAACTCGCGTCGCTCCCCCGGACACCGACGCAGCCATCAGAGGGCGTCCACCCCAGCGCACCACCCACCCCTGGGCGTGGTGGGCGTGGGCACTGGCCGCTGGCATCACGGCCAGTCTCATCCTCAATCCACTGGTGCTCGTCCTGATCGTCGCCTCCCTGGTGACCGTGGTTCTCGCCCGGCGTGGCGACGGCATCTGGGCGCGGTCCCTGAAGCTTTACCTGTGGCTTGCCGCCATCATCGTGGGCGGGCGGGTCCTGTTGCGTCTGATCATCGGCGGAACCGCGAATGGAACCGTGTTGTTCCGCCTCCCCGAGGCGCAGTTGCCCACGTGGGCTGCCGGAATTCGACTCGGTGGCCCTGTGACGGCGGAGGAACTTGTGTGGGCCGCCACGGATGCTGCCCGCCTCGCGACCATTATTCTGTGCGTCGGTGCCGCCAACTCGCTGGCCAACCCGCGCACGGCCCTGAAGTCGGTGCCGGCTGCCCTTCATGACATCTCCGTTGCCGTCGTCATCACGCTGACTGTTCTGCCCCAACTCATTGCCTCCGCCCACAGGGTGCGCCGTGGCCGTCGCTTGCGGGGCAACGCCACGCGCGGTCTACGTGGTCTGGGGGCCACGCTGGTTCCCGTCGTCGAGGACGCTGTGGAGGGCTCCATGACGCTGGCCTCCTCCATGGAGGCGCGCGGCTACGGCCGGACAAGGGGCCAGCAGAAAATGCCCCTTGGCACCACCGTCGCCCTGTTCGTGGCACTCGTGTCCATTCTGCTCGGGGCGTTCGTCGTGCTGGGCATGGCCGCCTCGCCAGTGACCGTGCTCGGACTGGCACCACAGCATTGGCTGGCCCTTGGGCTGCTGGGGCTGGGCGTGGCGCTGGGTGGGTGGGGAATGCGTAGCGCCGGCAAACGGTTGTCGGTCACCCGTTACCGTCC
>CBDTVQ010000438.1:0-2028 GCA_965364045.1 uncultured Tessaracoccus sp.
CATAGTCACACCACTCGCCGAGCAGTCGACCCCCGGCACCGCAGAGCGCTACTCATGCGGAGTCGGCGGTCGATCGCGCAGCGTCAGCCAACACCCGTGTCAAGGCCGGTGAAGCCCGTCTCGCCCTCTTGCAGGATGGCATCGGATCCGAGGCGGGCGATCAACACGGTGCAGGGGAAACGAACTGCCCAGTCGCCGCACTGTCATGTTTCACCGGTAGCCTGTGGGGCGTGCTGACGATGCAAGATGCCCTGCGTACCCTGTCCGATTACTGGACCTCCCGTGGCTGCCTGACGTGGCAGCCCTTCAACACCGAGGTGGGAGCCGGAACGATGAACCCTGCCACGGTGCTACGGGTTCTCGGACCCGAACCCTGGGACGTCGCCTACGTTGAGCCCAGCGTCCGCCCCGACGACTCTCGCTACGGTCAGAACCCCAACCGCCTCCAGACTCACACCCAGTTCCAGGTGATACTGAAGCCCGAGCCCGGTGACCCGCAGGAGCTCTACCTCGGCAGCCTTGAAGCGCTGGGCATTGATCTTGACGCCCACGACGTGCGCTTCGTCGAGGACAACTGGGCACAGCCCGCCATTGGCGCCTGGGGCCTCGGTTGGGAAGTGTGGCTGGACGGTATGGAGATCACCCAGTTCACCTACTTCCAGCAGGTGGGCGGTCAGGATCTGGACCCCATCCCCGTGGAGCTGACCTACGGAATGGAACGCATTCTCATGGCCGTGCAGGGCGTGACGCACTTCAAGGACATTGCGTACTCGCGCAAGCCCGACGGCACGATCATCTCCTACGGTGAGGCCTTCGGTCAGCAGGAGTATGAGATGAGTCGGTACTACCTTGACGATGCCGACGTGTCGATCAACCAGAACTTGTACGAATCCTTCGTGGCGGAAGCCACAAAGATGGTGGAGGCGCGGCTGCCCGTGCCTGCCCACCAGTTCATCCTCAAGTCCTCGCACGCATTCAACATCCTGGATGCCCGCGGCGCCATCAGCACCACGGAGCGCGCCAAGGCCTTTGGCACGATGCGCAAGCTCATGCGCGAGACCGCCGCACTCTGGGTGGAGCGTCGCGAGGAGCTGGGATTCCCCCTGCTCAAGGCGGCAACGGACGAGGACGCCGCACCCGCACCGCGCCCCAGCCTGGACGTGGAGGTGGACGCGCCTGCAGCCGACTTCGCCCTCGAGATCGGCGTTGAAGAGTTGCCTCCCCACGTGGTGCCGCAGACGGTCGACGCCGTCCGCGAGGCCATCACCGCAGGCCTGGCGGCTTCGAAACTGGGCCACGGGAGCATCACGGTGGACGGCACGCCGCGAAGGATTTTCGCCGTCGTTGAGGCTGTCGAGGCACGGGAACCGGATTCGCAGTCAATGCGCAAGGGCCCCAAGTGGTCTGCCGCGTTCGACGCGGACGGCAACCCCACCAAACCCCTGCAAGGATTCATGCGGGGTCAGGGCGTCACGGTGGACAAGGTCATCAAGGTGGAGGTGGGAGGCAATGAGCACGCCTGCGTCGCCATCGACTTGCCCGGGCGAGCGGCGCCCGAGGTGCTGGGGAACCTCGTCGAAGCCACGGTGAAGGGTCTGCGCGCCGAGAAGAACATGCGCTGGAATGATCCAGAGCTCTCCTTCAGCCGGGCCGTGCGCTCGTTGCTCGCGCTCTGGGGCAACTCCGTCGTCCCCGCCCGCATCTCTGATGTCGTGGCCACACGCACCGTCCACCTTCAGCGCGCGACCGCCGCATCCTCGGCAGCCGGTCAGTTGGCAGACGGCACACCCGTGGGATTCCACGAGGTGGCCAGCGCCTCCGACTATCTGTCCACAATCTCCCGAGGGCGTATCGAGGCCTTCACCGCGCAACGTCGGGAGGCCGTCGTCCAACAGGCCGTCGCGCTTGCTGACAGCGTTGGCGGCAGCGTGGACCTGGAGACGAACGCCGATCTCCTGGACGAAATCACGAACCTGGTGGAGGATCCCCACGGTGTCCTCGGATCATTCGACGAGCGATACCTCGAAT
>CBDTVQ010000439.1:0-2018 GCA_965364045.1 uncultured Tessaracoccus sp.
AACTCCAGCCACTTCCAGCGGTATCGGATCAGGTCCACGGCTGGTCCCATCAGCAGGAAGATCAACACCGTGCCGGGGCCGACAGAGGCTTCCAAGAGCCATCCCGCCAGGGCACATGTGAGTTGAAGGATGCTGTAGCTCCAGCGAAAAGGCAGGGGCGGATCGAAGGACAGTGCCATCGCTTCGGCTGGCCCTGCACCCGTGTTGCTGGACAGATAAGCGGCCACTCCCAAGGCAATCAACACGAGGCCTCCGGCGAGCATGAGGCTTCGACCCACGAGGGATCCTGCCTCGGGGAGCAGCTCGAGCATGATGGAGATCACGAAGCCGACGTGAAACCACTGCACGAGCGTTCCGGGGCCCGGTTTCCTGCCGCGCAGCCAGGCAACGCCCACGAAGATGGCTCCCACCACGGCGTTCAGCAACCAGAAGGGCAGCCCGCTCCAGATGGTCAAACCACTCACGAGCGTGGAATAGCCATCGGAGCCCAACTCTGCTGTCAGGACCATGGCGACGCCGACGCCCAGGACCGTGCATCCGAGGACCAACTGCACGTATCGAGCCAGCGTTGACCTGGAGGTCACCTGGGGCTGTGTCATCACGCCAACGTATCTGACACCCGTGCCCAGAGCGAAGAAGAATACGGTCAATTGTCAGCCCACCCCTCGTGCCATCAGCCAATCATGGTGAGATGAGTCCACGCTCGTTCGTTCGGCCGGACACTGTGGCACCGTTGGACTTCAGGGGAGAGATCATGGAGAACTACGACATCAAGAAGGTTCATCCCAGCCTCTATGCCCCTGGTCCCGGCGGCTTCCACGTCGTCGAGGTACCAGAGCTGTGGTTCCTCCAGATCGACGGTCACGGCGACCCGAACGATGCGCCCGCCTACGTCGAGGCAGTGCAGGCGCTGTATTCCCTGTCGTACGCCATCCGCGCCGTCGCGAAGCACGAACTCGGGCGCGTCCACACCGTTGGGCCGCTCGAAGGCCTGTGGAGCGCAGAGGACCCCCGCGTCTTCGCGGCCAGGAAGAAGTCCGCGTGGGACTGGACCATGCTGATCTCCCAGCCCGACTGGATCGCCCCCGACATCGTCGATCAGGCGACGACGAAGGCGATGAAGAAACGGAAGGCACCGTCCGCGCTTGATCGCATCCGCTTTGCCCCCTACGCCGAAGGCACCAGCGTGCAGATCCTGTACGTGGGCTCCTACGACGACGAGGCCCCGGTGCTCGCCCGGCTCCACGACGAGTACCTTCCGGCGCACGGCCTCACCTTCAGCGGCCGTCACCACGAGATTTACCTGTCGGATCCGCGCCGCACCGAGCCCGCCAAGTTGCGCACCATCCTTCGCCAGCCAGTCACGCTGATCAGGTGACGACCTGGGCGAGTGCCGTGTGAAATCGCAGCGATGCGGTCTGCGCTACTTCGAGGGCCAGTCGACGTACATGGGAGTCTCGCGTCGGCGCGCGGCCGGCGAGGCCAATCCGGCGATCGCGATGAACACCAGAACCACGAGCAGGGCCTTCAGCAGCCCCACCTGTTCACCCAGGAACCCGATGAGCGGCGGACCGCCCAGGAATGCGATGTAGCCGATGGTGGCGACGGCGCTCACGCGGGCGGCGGCATGCTTGAGGTCGTCCGCCGCAGCCGACATTCCCACGGGGAAGCCCAGCGCCGAGCCGAGTCCCCACGCCACGATGCCCACGATCACGAACACCGGATGCGACAGGAAGATCACCATGGACAGCCCCACGGCTGCCAGCACTGCACTGACGCGCAATACCGGAACCCGGCCGAAGCGATCGAGGAACCTGGTCCCCAGCACCCGCCCAACGGTCATGGCTGTGAGGAAGATGCCCAGCGATATCGCTCCCTGCGCGTTGGTCTGCCCGTGTCCGTCCACCATGGCCAGAGCCAGCCAGTCGTTGGCACTCCCCTCGGCCAGCGCCATCCCCAGGATGATCAGGCCGATGAACCATGTTAGGGGCTGCTTCCAGATGACCAGTCGGCTGACT
>CBDTVQ010000440.1:0-2008 GCA_965364045.1 uncultured Tessaracoccus sp.
CGGACCTGCAAGGTTTCACGTTCGAACACCAGTCCTTCGCGGCTCCGGTGAACGGACTCGTAGGGAGACGCCGCCGCAGTGCCAGGACCCCTGAGGAGCCGCATGTGGTCGTCTGCCACGGTGCGCGTGTCCTCTTCCGCCTGCCTGGACTCGACCAGCGATGCCAACCCGTCGGTGAGGACATCCGACTGGTGTTGCTCCGTGCTCAGCAACGGCCAGTCCTGCAGCAACTCGGACGATCGCACACTGTCGAGGACCTGGCCGATCGGTGGCTCTTCCAGAACGCGCGCCAGCACGGTCCACACCGCGGCGAACGCTTCTGCCTTTTCCACCGAGAGAGCCTCTGTCTCCCCATCTCCTGCGGCCTGCCCACATGCGCACGGTTGCGAGGCGCTCACGTCTGTTCGGCTCATATCCCAGTCACCGTCGCTCAAATTCCTATCCTCATCATGGACTCGTAGAACTGCGTCCGGCCCATGAACTCGGCCACGAGTACGAGGGCGAACGCCAAGGTGGCCACGACAGCCAGGGGCCGTGGATTGCGACCGCGATCGGCCAGGAGGTAGGTGAAGACACCAAGCAGCCCGGTTCCGACGACGACGAGAGCGAGTCGTACTGCCAATCCGGCTCCAGTGTAGGCCTGAAGTGGGACCACGCCTGCAGGTCCCATTGCTGCGAGCTGCGACAGATGGAGCGGCAACAGCACGAGCAACAGACCACCAGTGATGATGGCGGTCAGCGCGATGCCCTTGAGTGAACTGGAGAGCAATGCGGTGATCTCCTCATCCTCGCCAACGCCTTTATCCGTCTTGGCGCCAAACACCCGGCCTCCGCGCTCCAGCGTGTGGCGCCGGAACATGATGGCGGTGAGCATCGCTGCGCCCACGGCGAGGGATCCGAGGAGCACAGTGGTGAGTCCGAATTGCACGGGTGTGAACCATGTATTCCAGGACGGCACAGCCTTCAGGGAGTAGTAGATCATCGACATCACGTAGACCAGTCCCACGCCCACCAGGGCAGTGGCGGCGGCCAGGATCTGTCGGAAACGGGGTGATCCCCACTTGAACCACTGCGCAGCTGCGAAGAGGAATCCGAGCCCGGCAAAGGTGGTTCCCATCAGGATCTCCCGTGACAGCCAGGAGGATCCGACATGTCGCACAACGTTGATGACGTTCCCGACATCGTGCATGTGGAACATGGAGGCGATCAGCCCCAGGACCAGCGTTGGGCCGATGGCGTACAGCGCAGGATCTGCCAGCCTGTCGACCGTCGCTGACGAGTGGCGCAGGGAACCGAGGACCTGGATCACTCCGAGTACGAGGAAGGCTCCGACTGACATCTGGGCGAAGACCGTGAAGATCACCATGGGAAGCTGGGTGAGTTCCATTGCTAAATCTCCTCTGGGTTCAGGATCGTTCCCGTACCAAAACCCGTTGGCTGGGCGTCGCGGTGGGGGGTGATCACCAGGTTGGGGCGTGTGATGCTTGGGTCTGGTAACGGCTCGATCGCGTTCTCGTTGCCGTACTTCTCCCGGAGATCTTCGATCTCGCCCCAGTCGAGAGCACGGACGGGGCAGGCGGAAACGCAGGCGGGGTCCTGCCCCGTGTCGCGGTAGTCCGCGCAGAGGTCACATTTGGTCATGTGCCCGGTCTCCGCATTGAACTGAGGAGCCGAATAGGGGCAGGCCCACTCGCAGTAGCGGCAACCGACGCATTTGTCCTGGTCCACGTAGACGGTGCCGTCCTCGCGTTGCGTCATGGCCGTGGTGGGACACACCTGGACGCACACCGGGTTCTCGCAGTGGTTGCAGGCGATGGAGGTGTAGTAGCTGAAGACGGATGGCGTCGTGACGTCGCCCGAGGTGGACCACGTGCCACCGCCGTACTCGGCCACGCGTCGCCAGTTCACGCCGACGGGTGAGTCGTGCTTGTCCTTGCAGGCGATCTGGCAGGCCTTGCAGCCGTTGCAGGCGCTGGCATCGAAATGGAATCCAAGCATGTCTGGTCCT
>CBDTVQ010000441.1:0-2001 GCA_965364045.1 uncultured Tessaracoccus sp.
TCCATGCCATCGCGGGCACCAAACGCGGCAGCCACCTGGCGCTCTCCCTGGAACGCCTCGACGCCCAACTCGGGCGAGAGGTGCAACGCATCGCGCTCTCCGCCACCGTCCGGCCCATCGAGAAAGTGGCCACTTTCCTTGGTGGCGACCGTCGCGTCAGCGTGGTCGCCCCGCCCTCGGCCAAGAAGTGGGATGTGCACGTACGGGTGCCGGTGCCTGACATCACAGACCCCGGCCCACGCGAGAGGCCCACCGAGCTGGATCCGTTGTTGGCCGGGCCCGGCACGGATGCCTCCGGGCCGGAATCCAACACGTCGCTGTGGCCACACGTTGAGGCCGAGATCTATGACTCCGTCTGCGCCGGGCACTCAACGCTGGTGTTCACCAACTCCCGACGTGTGGCCGAAAGACTCACCGCCCGGCTGAACGAGATGTGGGCCGAGGTGCACGATCCCGAATCGCTCATCGCCCCCGGGCGACGGCCCCCCGCCCAGATCATGCAGCCCACCGACGAGGTGGGCATGGCACCGGCCGTCATCGCCCGCGCCCACCATGGTTCGGTCAGCAAGGAGGCGCGCGCGGACATCGAAGCCGCCCTGAAGTCCGGCGAACTGAAGTGCGTCGTGGCCACGTCCTCCCTGGAATTGGGCATAGACATGGGCGCCGTGGACAGGGTCATCCAGGTGTCGGCTCCTCCGTCAGTGGCCAGCACGCTGCAGCGCATTGGGCGCGCCGGACACCATGTGGGGGCCGTCTCGAACGGGGATGTGTATCCCATGCACCGGGGAGATCTGGTGCCCAGCGCAGTCGCCACCGCCCGCATGCTCGAGGGTGCCATCGAGGAACTGCGGATCCCTCGCTCACCACTCGATGTCCTGGCGCAGCAGACGCTGGCGGCCGCCGTCGCCGCCGGGGAATCAGGACTGGAGATCGACGAGTGGTTCACGTCGCTGACCAGGGCCATGCCCTACGCCGGTCTGGATCGCTCCGTGTTCGACTCCGTCGTGGACCTGCTTGCCGGCGCCTACCCGAGCGCCGATTTCGGTGAACTCCGGGCGCGGCTGGAGGTGGAGGACGGTCGCATGATCGCGCTTCGCGGGGCACTACGGCTGGCGGTGACCTCCGGTGGCACCATTCCTGATCGCGGCATGTTCGGTGTTTTCCTCGCCACCGATGATGATGTGGGCCGTCGCGTGGGCGAGTTGGACGAAGAAATGGTGTACGAGTCCCGCGTCGGTGACGTCTTCACCCTCGGCGCCTCCTCCTGGAGGATTCAGGAGATCACACGGGACCAGGTGCGCGTCATCCCCGCACCCGGACACACGGGACGGCTTCCGTTCTGGCACGGGGATGCCGAGGGCCGCCCCGCTGAACTCGGTCTCGCGCTCGGGCGCTTCCACCGCGAAGTGCTGCGCACCCCTGAACTGCTGGACCAGCCGTACCTCGACGAGAACACGGCTACCAACATCCGCGCCTATCTGAGCGAACAGAAGGCGGCCACCGGCAGCGTGCCCGATGACACCACCATCGTCCTGGAACGTTTCCGCGACGAGGTGGGAGATTGGCGATGCGTGCTGCACTCGCCACTTGGCCGGGGCGTGCTGGGCGCGTGGGCACTGGCGATCGGCGAGGCGCTCTCGCGAGAATCCGGCATCGACGTCGTGCCCGTCGCCTCGGACGATGGCATCATCTGGCGGCTCCCCGACAGCGATGCAGCGGAAAGACTCAGCGAGATCCTCGCCATCAACCCCGACGAGGTGGGCGCCATCGTCACCGAGCAGGTGGGCGGCACTGCTTTGTTCGCCGCGAGATTCCGTGAATGCGCAGCCCGTGCACTGCTGCTTCCCCGCCGCAATCCGGGCAAACGCGCTCCGCTGTGGCAGCAGCGTCAGCGCGCCAGCCAGTTGTTGGAAGTGGCGCGCCTCCATCCACGCTTCCCCATCATCATCGAAACCGTGCTGGAAGTCCTGCAGGACGTCTATGACCTGCCGGCCCTGGTCA
>CBDTVQ010000442.1:0-2001 GCA_965364045.1 uncultured Tessaracoccus sp.
TGGCCCTTGTGCGGACCCTCACTGATTTCCTCGACGAGCTTCGCGTTGAACGCGGGAAGGTCGGCGGGCGTGCGGCTCGAAACCAGACCCTGGTCCGTCACCACTTCTTGGTCCACCCAGTTCGCGCCAGCGTTCTGCAGATCAGTCTTGAGGCTGGGGTAGGACGTGATCTTCCTGTCCTTGACCACGTCTGCCTCAATGAGGATCCACGCGCCATGACAAATGACGCCGACGGGCTTGTGGGCCTCGAAGAATGCACGGGCGAACTTCACGGAATCCTCGTCCATGCGCAGGTGGTCGGCGTTCACCACACCACCGGGCAGGACAAGCGCATCGAAGTCGGCCGCATTCGCGACGGCGACGGCGAGGTCCACCGGTGCACGGTGCCCCTTCTTGCCCGTCAGATCATGATCACCCGGTGACACCAGCGTTGCGTGCGCCCCCGCCCCGATGACCGCATCCCAGGGGGAGGTCAGTTCACTGTCCTCGTAACCGTTGGTCAGGAGGAAGGCCACCTTCTTGCCATCAAGCTTTGCCATGGTTGTTTCCTTTCGTATGCCTGTTCTTCCACGCTAGCGGCGGACAGTGTCAGAACAGGACCCACGGTGGAGGACGAATAGTGTGGGGCCTGGCTGCTGGTCTGTCGGCAGCTGGAGCCCACTGAAGAACTTCCGAGCTGTAACAATCCCGCCACCGGCGACACTGAGGGGTATGGAGGATCAGCGACGAAGCAGGTTCGTGGCCCTGTACGAGGACCACGCGGACGCCGTCATGTCCTACTGCCTGCGTCACTTGGCTCCCTCCGCTGCGGAAGATGCGGTCAGCGACTCGTTCCTCATTGCCTGGCGCAAGCTCGACGAAGTCCCGCTCGAGCCCCGCGGCTGGCTCATCGTGACGGCCCGCAACACCATCCGCAACCGCTACCGCACCCAGGCCCGTGCCCTTGCCCTGGAGGATCGCCTGCGGCAGATCACCCGGCTCGCCGCCGACCCGGCCGACGTCACCGCGGAGCGCCGGGCCGACCTCCTCACCGCACTGAAATCCCTCACAGACGATGAGCGGGAAGCCATCCTGCTCGTCTCATGGGATGGCCTCACCGGCGGCGAGGCCGCCCGCGCCCTTGGGTGCACACACGGCGCCCTGCGGGTCCGGGTGCACCGCGCCCGCCAGAAGATGGCCGCCGCCCTGGGCGACACGGCCCCCACCACCATTGCTCTCGGGAGTTCCCATGTCTGACGATCTCTCCAAACTCACCCCGACTGACCCGGCCAACGTCGATCCGAACTGGAGCGAGAAACGGCGGGACATCCTCGACGATGTGCTCGCGGACACATCCCAGCGCCGCCGCGGTGCAGGACGATGGGTGGCTGGGGCTGCCGCCGCAGCCCTCGTCGCGGTCGCGGTCGGTGGCGTGGTGCAGCAACTGCGCCCAGAGCCCTACGCCATTCCGGCCTCCCCCACACCCACCACCAGTCCGGTCAGCGGTGAACAAATGGTGGCAGCCCTGGACACGCTTCTGGACACGGGCAGCGGGATGACTCTGTGCAACGGGTACGTGTTGGAGTCGTACCCTCCACAGTGCCCCTACACCACCCCTGTCACAGGCATCACCTGGGACGACGTGCCGTGGGCAGAGACGGCCGACGGCATCACGTTCGACAAGACGCCCGGCAGCATTACTTTCGCCGACGCAATCACCGTCGGGACGTTCGAGGGCGACACCTTCGTTGTCACGCAGGTCTTCCGCGACGACGATCCCGCCGCCCCCCAACCTCCGGACACCATCATGGACGTGGACCTCCCCACGCTGTGCGATACACCCACGCGCGGTACCGGTCCTGACTCCGTGGAGGACTTGATCGTCGCGGCCGAGAACCTGCCCGGGTACCAGGCCTTGTGGGTCAGTCCGAACCAGGTCACCTACAACGCCGCGGTCACCGGGGACGTCGAGGGTGCTCGATCGGCACTGGCGAAGGTCTTCGGTGGCGAGTTGTGCGTCGG
>CBDTVQ010000443.1:0-1997 GCA_965364045.1 uncultured Tessaracoccus sp.
GTGAGCTTGTTGGCCAACCCGTTGGGGAAGACGTCGGGCAGCGTCACGAACGTCCTGCCAGAGAACCTCAGCGGGTCGCCAGCGAGTTGGGGGGCGTACTCCTGGAGTTCTGCGAGTGTCGCGAGCTTGCCGCGTGAGATCGCAGCCCGTCCCAGCCGGGGTGGCGTAGAGATCGCATCGAACCAGGCCGAGCTGTAGTCGTATCGGCTCTCGGAGCCGTCCGAGTGAGCCGCGATCGTCTCCTCGAGGTTCCTTGTTTGGAGAGCGTCGGCCAGGAAGTATGCAGTTTCCACACGCACCATGCGCACCGTGACCCGCAGGATGATTCCCGTGAGGCCGATGCCGCCGACGGTGGCCCAGAAGAGGCTGGCGTCGGAATCGTCCGGACTTCCATCGGGTGTGAGCGCGAGGACGCGGCCGTCGGCGACCAACAGGTCAAGGGCCAGGATGTGGTCCCCGAAGCTGCCGGCGCTGTGGTGGTTCTTGCCGTGGACGTCGCACCCGATGGCGCCACCGAGGGTGACCTGCCGCGTCCCGGGCAGGACCGGAATCCACAACCCGTGTGGGAGGGCCGCCTTCATGAGGACATCGAGACTCACGCCGGCATCGGCGACGACCGTCGCGGTGACCGGGTCAATCGAGTGGATGGTGTTCAAGGACGTCATGTCGACGACCACACCGCCAGCATTCTGGGCCACATCCCCGTACGAGCGGCCGAGACCGCGAGCAATCACACCCCGCCCTCTGCCCGGCCGATCCTCGGCAGCATGCACCACCGCCCGCCTGATCACGTCCACGTCTGCGGTGCTGAGCACCGTGGATGTGGACGGTGCGGTTCTCCCCCAGCCAGTGAGCCGGCGGATCTCTGAATCCAACAATCCGCGGGAAGCATTCCCGGGCGCGGCGCGTCCCGCGGAACCAGCCCTCGATGCGCCCGTCACTGGCATGCATCCGTTCTCGTCCGCCGCACAACGGCGACCACAACCCGGTACGCGGCCGCAGCCCCACGTATGCAGCATGACGATCTCCCTCGGTCGGCCCGGCGACTCCACCGCTGGTGTCGACGGCTTGACCCCAGATTGAACGCGCTCTCCTGTGAGCTCGCTGAGAGTAGTCCAATTGCACTGCTGCCCTCAGCATCCATCCGCCCACCCCGCCTCGAACCCGGTTCTGACACGGCAGGGTTAGCATTTCCCATGGCCACCACGATCTTCATCAACGCCAAGGTATTCACGGGCTGCTCAGAAACGGACTTTGCCTCCGCCTTCAGCATTACCGAAGGCGCATTCGACTGGGTGGGCGAAACCGCTGAACTCGATCCGGATCAGCTCGATGCCGCCGTCGATCTGGGAGGCGCGGCCGTGACCCCCGGTTTCATCGATGCTCACACCCATCCTGTCTTCACCGCCACGCTGGCGGGCGCGACCATTGTTCTACCGCCCGCGGTCGGCTCCATCGAGGAACTCGTCAGGACACTCGTACAGCCACCAGACGTGCGCGGCGAGGGCGAGTGGATCCTGGGTTACGGTTACGACGAGGCCGGCTATCCCGAAGGTCGCAAACCGAATCGGCACGACCTGGACCGGGTCAGCTCCACCCAGCCCGTCCTGGTCCGCCGCTCTGACGGACACTCGGCGGTCTGCAACACCAAGGCACTCGAGTTCGCAGGTGTCACTGCCACCACCCCCGACCCCGTGGGCGGGCGCTTCATGCGCGAGGCCGACGGCACACCCAACGGTGTGCTCACCGAGTTCCCGGCAGTGAACGCCATTGGGAGATTCCTGCCCGAGATGAGCCAGAACGACGTGGCCGAGACCATCGCCGAACTGGACATGCACTATCTGTCCGAGGGCATCGTCGGCATCTGCGACCTGCTCGCAACGTTGACGGCGGACCCGATCACGACCGTGCGGTTGGCCGAGCGCAAGGGCTTCCGGCCGCAATGCGCGCTCTACTACGGATGGCGCGAGGCGCTCGCCGAGTTCCCGCACGGCCCA
>CBDTVQ010000444.1:0-1991 GCA_965364045.1 uncultured Tessaracoccus sp.
GCTACACCCTGGGTGGCGCTGATGAACTGCGCCGGGCCATGGGCAAGAAGAAGCACGAGGTGCTCAACCAGCAGTTCGAGATCTTCGCCTCTGGCATGGCGGAGCGCGGTTTCAGCGCGGGATCCGTCAAGACGCTCTGGGAGACGCTCATTCCCTTTGCCGACTACGCCTTCAACAAGGCGCACTCGGCGGCATATGGGCTCGTGTCGTACTGGACGGCCTACCTCAAGGCCAACTTCCCCACGGAATACATGGCGGCGCTCCTACAATCCGTGCGCGATGACAAGGACAAGTCCGCCGGATACCTGGCCGAGTGCCGCCACATGGGAATCCAGGTGCTTCCCCCGGACATCAACTTCTCGGAGTTGGCCTTCACCCCCGTGGGCACCAACATTCGCTTCGGGCTGGGTGCCGTGCGCAACGTGGGCGACAAGGTGGTCACAGCCTGGATGACGGAACGCGCCACCCAGGACAGGGCCACAGACTTCCATGACTTCCTGGACAAGGCGCCGTTGCTGATCTGCAACAAGCGTGTGATCGAATCGTTGGTCAAGGCCGGCGCCTTCGACGAGATGGGCCACACCCGTCGCGGCCTGCTGACCATCCACGAGGGTGCCGTCGACGGCATCATCGACGTCAAGAAGAATGCAGAGAACGGTCAGGACGACCTCTTCGGTGCTGGCTTCGGTGGAGCTGGTGACGACGAAGCCATGGAGCGCGCCGTCGTGCCCGCGGTGGACGAGTGGGACCGGCGAACCAAGCTCGCGTTCGAGCGGGAGATGCTGGGGCTCTACGTCTCGGATCATCCCCTGAACGGACTGGAACATGTCCTGGCTGCCAACGGCAACCACTCGGTGGCCTCCGTCGCCGCCATGGATGGGTACCGCGGGGAGACCACTGTGTGTGGTCTCATCACCTCGGTGAATCGACGCGTGAACAAGAAGGGCGCCTTCTACGCCCAGATCATGCTGGAGGACCTCGCAGCCTCCATCGAGATCACGATCTTTCCCCGTGTCTATGACGCCGTCGCCATGCATCTGGCACCGGACACCATCGTGGCCGTGCGCGGTGTGGTGGAGGGCGGCGACGATCGTGCCCGCATGCGGGCCGTGGACCTCTTTGCGCCCCAGATCAGCCTGGATGGAGCAGCTCCTCCGGTGGTGCTGACGCTGCCAGCGGTCAGGTGCACGCCGGGTATTGTGGCCAACATCAAGCACATTCTCACCGGCTATCCGGGCTCCGCCGAGGTCCATCTGCAACTTCGCAACGGGGAGCGCATCACCACGTTCAAGCTGGGTGAAGGTTTCCGCGTCGCTCCCAGCTCTCCCCTGTTCGCAGACCTGAAGGCCGTCCTGGGGCCGTCTGCGGTGGGTGTGGGGAAGCCCGGCGGACATGCCTGATTTCATCTCCACGTCCTGGCGTCAGGGATTGGCCGGAATGCGCTGGCAGGTGTCAGTCTTCCTGCTTTTCTGTGTGGGCGCAGGGGTGGTGTCCGGCATCCTCTGGGCTGTCTTCGCGTTCAGACCGGGCTACGAACTCACCGATGATCTGGAGGCGTCCATGGGGGAGAGGGGGCTGGCTGAGATCTTCGCCGCCGACGCCTTCTTCAGTCTCCTGCTGGCCGCTGTCGGTCTCGTCATTGGTGTTGCCTGCTGGATACTGTTCCAGCGCAACGGGTGGTGGGTGTGCGCGCTCGCGGTTCTCGGGGCAGGTATCGCTGGCCTCCTCGCCTGGCAGGTGGGTCTGCTCGTGACGCCGAACGATTTCGAGGAGCGACTCGCCATGGCGGTGGGGGGTGACGTGGTCCCCGTCGATCTGCAGCTGCGTGCCACCGCGGCGCTGCTGGTGGCCCCGTTCGCCGCGATCACCCCTGTGATGCTGCTGGCCGCGTTCGCTCCCGAACCACGTGAACCCGTTCCGGCCGCGGATTCCGACGCCCAATCCGGCACCAACACCTGAGGCTCTTGACGAACCAGGCAAACCGTCGTCTC
>CBDTVQ010000445.1:0-1986 GCA_965364045.1 uncultured Tessaracoccus sp.
AGATGGCTGGCTCCTTCACCGAGAATGCAGCATCAACACGTTCCGAACTCTCGACACTGGACGACGAGTTCACCACGGGCCTGGAGAACTGCGAACGCCGCAGCCTGTTCACGTCCCATGCCGCCTTCGGGTATCTGGCATCCCGCTACGACCTCAACCAGGTGTCAGTGGTGGGGATCTCCCCCAACGTGGAACCGTCCGGGGCACGGATCGCTGAGGTCCAGCAACTAGCTCGCGAATACGATGCGACCACCATCTTCTTCGAGACCACCGCCTCCGACGCCGTCGCGAAATCCATCGCTACGGACCTTGACATGAAGACAGCTGTCCTGGATCCCGTCGCATCCCTGAATGATCAGTCACTTGACGAGGACTATCTTGGAATCATGCGCGCCAACCTGAGCGCCATTCAGGAGGCGAACGACTGTGGCTGAGAACACTCCGCTGCTGGATGCCCAGGGCATGTATGTGTCGCTGGGCGGGCTGCCCGTTTTGCGCAACATCAGCCTTCAGGTGGGATCCAGCGAGGCAGTCGCGATCCTGGGTGGTAACGGCTCCGGCAAGACAACCACGATCCGGGCGGTCCTGGGTCTGACTCCGTTCCAGGAGGGATCGGTGAGACTCTTCGGCACGGAGTTGGCGAACTTCCATGAGTGGGATCGCGTCGGCTACGTTCCCCAGCACTCCACCCTGAACGTCTCCAACGCCACAGTGAAGGAGATCGTCTCCTCAGGTCGTCTCTCACACCACAAGATGTTCCAGTTCCTCAACCATGAGGATCGCAAACAGGTCACGCGCGCCCTCGAACTTGTCGGTCTGGGCGACCGTGCCAAGTGGCCCTTCATCAACCTTTCCGGCGGGCAGAAGCAGCGCGCCCTCATCGCGCGTGCGCTGTCCTCGGAGCCGGAACTTCTGATCATGGACGAGCCCCTTGCCGGTGTGGACCTGCACAGTCAGGAAGGACTCGCACAACTACTCGGCGAACTCCGCGATGACGGGCTGGGGCTCGCCATTGTTCTGCATGAACAGGGACCTTTGGCTGGTGTCCTGGATCGATGGGTGACGTTGTGTGATGGACGAATTGTCACCTCCGACGCCGAAGGTGCCACAGACTGTGTGCCGTTCACCAAGGACTCCTCGGTGCTCGGACTCCGTGACCCCTTCGCAGGAAGTCGTCGATAATGGATCTCTTGGCACTTCCCTTCATGCAGCGCGCGCTCATCGCTGCGCTGCTCAGCGGCCTGATCGCGCCGGCCATCGGCATGTTCATCGTCCAGCGCAAGCTCAGCCTGCTCGGCGACGGGCTGGGCCACGTCGCAATCATGGGTGTGGGTCTGGCATTCCTGACGGGAACGGCACCCCTGCCCACTGCCGTCGTCGTGTGCGTGGTGGCCGCCGTGGCGGTGGAACTGCTGCGACAGCGTGGCAAGGCCACGGGTGATCTTGGCCTTGCCATCCTGTTCTACGGTGGCATCGCATCCGGCGTGATGATGGCCGGTATTGCCGGCCAGGGTTCAGCAGGACTCTCTGCATACCTTTTCGGGTCCCTCACCTCTGTGAGCACGACAGACCTGTGGTTGATTGCCATATTCGGTGCAGTGATCCTCACCTTCAGCATCGGCATGTCACCCAGGCTGTTCGCCGTCGCCGTCGACGAGGACTACGCGCGAGTACTGGGCATCAAGGTGCAGGTTCTCAACCTTCTCATCGTGGTGCTCGCAGCCGTGACCGTCACCATCTCCATGCGCACAGTCGGGCTCCTGCTCATCAGTGCGCTCATGGTGATTCCCGTCGCCACCTCACAACAGTTGTTCGTCGGGTTCAAAGGCGCGTTCTTCGGGGCCATGGGAGTTGGTGTGGTGGCGGCCGCACTGGGGACGGTGGGCTCGTTCTACCTCGACTCAGCCACCGGAGCCACCATCGTGGTCGCATCCATCGGCCTGCTCGCCATCTCATGGATGCTCGCAGGCCCACTTCGACGGCGCC
>CBDTVQ010000446.1:0-1970 GCA_965364045.1 uncultured Tessaracoccus sp.
CGCTGCTCCGAGTTCGGACACCTGGCGTTGCCGGTGGTGGACCATGAGGACCGGCTCGTGGGCATCCTCACGGTCGACGACGCACTGGTCATCCTCAAGGAGGCCGAGTCCGAGGACCAGGCGCGCATGAGCGGTACGGAGCCGATCCGTGGCCACTACCTCACCACCTCCATCGGCACCCTGGTCCGCTCGCGGGTGGTGTGGCTGCTGGTGCTGGCGGTGGGCGCCAGTCTCACTGTGCAGGTCCTGGAGGTCTTCGAGGCGACGCTCAGCCAGATGATCGTGCTCTCGGTGTTCGTCCCACTGCTCATCGGCACGGGCGGCAACACAGGCAACCAGGCCGCCACCACTGTCACTCGAGCGTTGGCGCTGGGCGAGGTGCGGGGCCGCGACTGGTTCAGGGTGGTCCGACGTGAGGCCGCCGTCGGCGCCATGCTGGGGGTCACGCTCGGCGGTCTGGGCTTCATCATCACGGGGCTGATCTACGGTTTGGGCATCGGATCGGTCATCGGACTGACCCTCTTCACGGTCTGCACCCTTGCGGCCACTGTCGGAGGCAGCATGCCGCTGATCGCCAAGGCAGTCCACGCAGACCCGGCCGTCTTCTCCAATCCCTTCATCAGCACCTTCATCGACGCCACGGGCCTGTTTGTGTACTTCGGTATTGCCAAGATCATCCTCGGCATCTGACCGGTGCCGGAGCTCACCCACCGGACGAGCAGGCTGGGAACAATAACGCCGCCAACAGCAACGGCGCCAGCAGCAACGGCCGGGGACGCACGGGCTTGATCAACTCCATAGCCCGCCAACCTGTTTGTGAGCCACAACTACTTGTGGGCCACAACGCCGATCCGGCTGAACGCGAGCGATCGCGGGTCCGTGGACCCGATGGGGTCAGCCGTACCGGTGGCTCTTCTCGGGATGCCCCGCCTCGCGGGTGCATGCTCGGCCGTTCATGGACTTATGACCGCAGCGGTCTTCCTGAGCGGCGCTCGGAGCAGCCTTTGCGGCTTTCGCCAGTTTGGGGCCGGCTTTTCGGGCGGCCGGCGCGGAAGGTGTTTCGCCGGCGGCCGTGGCCTCCCGCCGGCTGGGGCCGTTGGCGTTGTTGCGGGCATAGTTGGCTTCGCGCATCGCGCGCTGGGCGTCAGCCTTACTCATCGGTTACTCACAACTGAGAGGGTACAACCGCGCTCTGACACTGCACTGTGACGCGGCGCTCGAGACGACGGTTGCCGGCAATGCCCTGAGACAAAGCTCTCAAACGAACCAGCCGAGACAAACAGGCCACTCTTGTGCCATCCAGCGCGGTTCGCTGGTGGGCTGTCCCCCAGCAAGGAGAAACGAACCGCTCGCGGTCCCCACAACCGCGAGCACGCCGAAACTCCACGCTGTGGGACACCCGGCTTACCGGCGCTCCCCCAGCGACGTCTCCCACTGGCTGTGCAAGGACGCGAAGTTGCCCGATTCCAGGGCGATGAGTTCCTCCGGGGTGCCATCCTCGATGATCCGGCCATGCTCCATGACGAGCACCCTGTCGGCAATCGAGACGGTGGACAGGCGGTGGGCGATGATGATCGCCGTCCGACCCTTCAACAGGGTCTGCAATCCGCGCTGGACCAGCCGCTCGCTCGGGAGGTCCAGAGAACTGGTGGCCTCGTCGAGAATCAGCACTTGGGGGTCCGCCAGGAAGGCGCGGGCGAAGCTGACGAGCTGCCGCTGGCCCGCGGAGAGCCGTCCACCGCGACTGCGCACGTCCGTGTCATAGCCCTCCGGAAGGGACCGGATGAAGGTGTCGGCCCCGACGGTGATCGCGGCCGCCTCGATGTCCTCGCGGGTGGCGCCGGTGCGGCCCAGTTCGATGTTGGCCGCCACTGTGCCGGAGAACAGGAAGGAATCCTGCGTGACCATGGTGACGGTGCGCCGTAGATCCGCGTCAGCAATGTCACGCACGTCCGTCCCGTCGATGCGCA
>CBDTVQ010000447.1:0-1969 GCA_965364045.1 uncultured Tessaracoccus sp.
CGTAGGCGCCGCGTGGGCGATGGGGTCAATGCCGATGGTGTCCAGGCGGCCCCGGAGGTGGCCTTCGCCCCGGAAAAGGAGGGGGTGGAGGTGTTCCGTTGCGATTGTCATCGGGTCCGGGGAGCTGACCCATGTTGCCGGGGCCGGGAGTGTGCCTGGATCCGTTCCTACCCATGAACTGCGGCAAAACAAAGAACATGAAGGGCCAGATCATCCAGAACACGCCGCTACCTGCACCGTTGAGGAGCAGTAGCAGCACTCCGATGACAATGATGCCGCCGCCGGCTGCGCTGAGTCCACGGAATACGGGACTCCGGTACCACGGGACGACGACGGGGGTCGGCTCGGGTTTGATCAGGGCCGAGGGGAGGGCGAGGTCGCTGATGAGCGGCGTGAAATCGCGCAGGTGGGTGGCCTGTAGGGCCTTTTCAAGACGTTCTGAATACTCGGGATCGCGCAGCCGGCCGTCAGCGTAGGCCTCGGCGAGGATGTCGGATGCGTGGTAGCGGTCGGCATCGGAGGCACGCAAAGCGGCCACTTCGCTGTCTCGGGGGTCCCGGCTGAAGCCTGACCACGGGTTGGGCTGGGGAGTGTTTGTCATGAGTGTCCCGGTGTGTTCATCATGCGTTGTTGACCACCCTAGCGCCACGAAATGCACGGTTGGTGGGTCGGCAGTCCTCACCAGTGAGGCGCTCGTGGATCTCATAGACGGCCAGAGCGGCGCTGGCGAGCTCTGCCCAGGCGTCATTGCCGGCGGGGGAACAGGCAGATGCGGCGGGGACAGCGGTGATGATGGGGGTCCGACGCAGCCAACTCCGAGCGTTGGCGGGGGCCAGACCCCACGAGATGTCGGGTGTGCCGTGGCGGTGGTCGTGGGTACTGGCGAGCACGCCGTCGATGACGGGGCGGAGCCATGTGGTCACCGGCCCACTCTCGGTGTGATCCACGATCTCCTGCACCGAGGCCACGCCGTCATCCGAGCGCAGTTCATGGGAGATGGCAGGGCGGAGGGCTGGGCGTGGGGCTGGCCGGAACCACGAACCGACGGCGTGGGGCTGACAGTCGATGGACGTGGTCTCATCCGTGTGCTCCACGAACCTGACACCCCGCTCAGCCGCTCGCGTGGCCAGCAGGTCCACGAGATGGGAGGCGCGCTGGCCGCGGGCTTGGGTGTCAACGAGTTGCCAGCGCCCAAACGTCCGGTCCAAAATGAAGCTGGTGGCCAGGAGTGCCGGCGCCTTGGGGGAGAGGGTGCCGTTGAGGGGGCCGATATCAATGATCATTTGGCCGAGCTGCGGATGATCAAGCCGATCTGCCAGCTCCGCCAGAGTGCGGTCCAGCCAGAGTTGCTGATGCCCAGCCTTGTCGTCGGGGAGCCCGGGGTTGTTGATGCCATAGGTGCGGCGGGCGCTCCAGACATCGTCCAGGTCATCGAGAAGGTCGCGCCACCGCTCGGCCACCGGGACACCGAACACATGAGAGACAGCATGGAACTGTGCGCCACGCTCTGCTGGGAGTTCAAGGGTGGTGCCATCAGCGAAACGATGTTCGACTGGTGGAGCCTCGATCAGCTCCAGACCGGACCTGTTCAGCTCGGTGACCAGATGCCCGCCGGACTTCTTGAAGACGTCGCGCCACGTTGCCGGGAGCGTCATGAGCTGGGGCAACGCGTCGACGAGATGCCCGCCCGGTCCCTCAGTCGGGGCCCAGCGGCCACCGTGCGGTGTGCCGTCGGTCACGAGAACGACGTCGTGGCCCAACTTTGCCAAACGGGCAGCGGCGGCCAAGCCGGAGAGCGTTGCGCCGTGCACCACCAAGGACATGCCGCCATAATATCTGCCGCACTCGTGCTCCTTCGATCCGGTGAGGCTTCAGGAGAAGAGGCCGAGTGCAGAGGGATGTCTGGTCTCCGATAGCATTGGGGGCTGTGACAACTCGATCATCGCGGCGATTGATCTGGCTGACACAG
>CBDTVQ010000448.1:0-1969 GCA_965364045.1 uncultured Tessaracoccus sp.
TCACCCAGGCATGGACGACGGGCTGCCCCGGCTTGGCAACATTCTGGATCACCCTGGACACGACGTAGGACCGGCACCCGTTGCCGCCGGTGGCGGGGGTGTTGCATTCGGTCCTCCACTTCCGCACATCAGCAGCGGTCCAGGAGCCGGTCTTTGCCAGCGGGTTGCCCACCCATGCTGACTTCTTGGAGGGCAGGTACGTCAGGTTGTTGAACGCCCAGCCATCCGTCTGGACGAACTTTCCGTTCACCTGGGTGACGGTGGTTGCCCGGATGAGCGTGCGGCAGCGTTGCGTGACGGAGTACGGCTCGCATGTGGTGTACCAGTGTCGGCCGTTGAACTTGTGGTAGCCGGGGGTGGTGTAAATGGCTGCCGGGTACGACGGGGGCGTGGTAACTGGTGGAGTGGTCGCCACGGTCTTCACCGTGAGGGTTGCCTCGTCGGAGGTCACCGAGCCGAGGTCATTGGTGGCGATGGCGCGGATTTTGACGCCGTTCATCGCCATGGTGACATCGGCGAAGCTGAGGGTCTTCTCGTTCGCGCCATTGACGGTCGTCCATGTGCCGCCGATTCCCAGCTCCCACGCGTAGGTGGGCTCGGGGTAGCCGTCGGCTGCAACGGTGAAGGTGACGTCATCGCCCACGGTTGCGGTGGTCGATGCGGGCTGTGTGGTGAACGTCGGAGCCGAGCAGGTAGGCGTGACCTGGGAGACCTCAAGTGATGCCTTGCCGAGGCTCGTACCGGCGACGGCGAGGATGCCCTGGGTGGTGGCCATGCCATTCGCAGTTGTGCCGTCAAGCGTGTTGGACCACGCACCAACACCGGTCAGTTCCTGCTGGGCGCGCATGAAGGACTGCGGGGACGTGATGTCCTCGCCGGCCTCCGCGAGAGCGCCAGCCAGTATGCCCGTGGAGTTGGCCGGGGAGAAGGAGGTCCAGTAGTAGTCGCCGTCCTTGGTCTTCTGGTTGGCCGGGTCTTCAGACCATGCGATGGCGTCATCGACGGCGACGGCCGCCTCATCCCGCATGTCCTGCGGATTGTCGGAGTTCCCTGTGATGCCGACGAGAGCGGACAGTGCCAGGCCTGTGTCGTCGGGCTGGCCGAAGCTTCCATCGTCGTTCTGCCGGTTCATCAGCAGGTCGAAGACTTTCACCGGAACGGGCTTGTCGAGCCGGTTGAGGGCGATGGTCACGAGATGTGGGCCCCACCAGTTGTTGAGGCTCTTGGCGTCGTCCGCGATGAAGGCGTCGAGATCGGCCGTCAGATCACGGTCGCAGCCCAGGAAGTACTGGGTGTCCTGACCCGCGATATCCAGCGCGATGAGTACCTTGGCGAGGGAGTCTGCACCGCCGATGTTGCCTGGCGCGGCGGCCACCATGGCGGCAACCATCTCGGAAATGATCTCCGGGTGGGCCTCGGCGGCAGCGAAAGCAATGATGCTGTCAGCGAGGCCGGAGGCAAACTGGTCAGCCTCTGGGTTCCACTGGTCGGCCAGCCAGTCAGCGGCGTCCTGAGCACTCTTCGCATTGAGCGATGGGGCGAGCGCCAGATCGGTACGAGGTTGAGGGCTGCTGCCGAAATCGGCGTTCAGCGAGAACGACCAGCCCTCCCACTCACCGGGCTTGGGATCGGTTCCGCCGATGCCATTCTGCGAGAACCCCCACGTGGACCCCTTGTCATCCGAGGACCAGTAGGACCAGTAGCCATTGGCCGGGGGAAATTTGGAGCAGTCCTCGGTGTAGTCGGGATCCTCTTCGAGGGGCACTGTCTCGTCCGCCGCGGGACGGCCGTTGATACGGCAGACAGCCGTGTCGAGGAAAGGTTTGGGGCTCTCCATGGTGAAGCCGGCGCCACGAAGGGCTTCGACGCCATCGGCCGGGTCCCCGGTGAAGCAGCGCACCTCGGCGCCTCCACCGAGACCCTGATAGTCGACGACTACGGTCACGCCGGTGTCGCCCTCACAGGCGCC
>CBDTVQ010000449.1:0-1969 GCA_965364045.1 uncultured Tessaracoccus sp.
GCAGAGCCATTGCCGTATTGAGATGTGGGGATCTCACTGAGGGCTCCATGGGCAGCCCACGAATCGAACCACATGAGGTCTCCTTCAATTCGGTCGCGGGCGAGCGTCGGGCGAATTCCCGTCGATGCCATGCACCACCAGAGAAATACAGTAGCCAACGGTGGGCTACGGGGAGTCACACTTCGACGCCGGGACGAAATTCGGTGGAACACCTGAAAGGTGGCCAACGATATTCAGGGACATCCTGCTGGTGGTCATTGGTGAACATGGCGTCGATCATCGACACCGCAGTCCGGACGCGGAGAAGCGCTGATTGGTCGGACTCAAGAGACTTGCCGCACATACGGCATCCTTGAGTCCATGGCCATTCTGATCGATCCCCCCGTGTGGCCGGCCCATGGCACGTTGTTCTGCCACCTGGTTTCGGATGAGTCCTACGAGGCACTGCACGATTTTGCGGCTGCCGCCGGAATCTCGCAGCGTGCCTTCGATCTCGACCACTACGACGTGCCGATGCATTTCTACGACAACCTTGTTGCCCTGGGTGCAGTCCCGGTGCGCTCGCAGGAGTTGGTGCGACGCCTGATCGCGAGCGGTCTGCGTCGACGCAAGCACTTGGAGAAACAATGCGGCTGAGCAGTTGCCAGCGATGGCCTCAGAGAAGGTTGACCAGTGCCACGAATGTGGCCGTTCCGGCCCCAACGCTCAGCAGCGTCCTTCTGCCACAGACGAGGTGCACCGCCACCGTGACACCGGCCGCGGTGGCCGCTTCCCACAGGTGAACCGTGTCACCGAAGGCGGAGGAGCGAAACGTCGACGCGGCAAGGATGAGCAGCAGCCCTGCCGGCATCCAGAGCGCCATGTGTCGGACGAATCGCGACTCCCGTAGCGGCTGCAACACGAGGAAGGGAACGGCTCGCAGCGCGATCGTGATGGCGCCGGCAATCACGAGCGCGGCGACGATGTACACGGTGTCATGCATCCTGTGCTGGCCTTCCCATGAGAATGTGGCGCAGAACCAGCGCCGCCACAAAGATCAGCAGCCCAACAGGCAGCGCGGCAGCGGGCGCGACAAAGACGGCGAGGGTGAAACCCGCCGCGGCGATCAGCACGGGGAGAAGTTGCGAGTGGGATCGAGACGCATCCAGTGCGAGCGTGATGAACAGGGCACACAGCGCGAAGCCGAGCCCCTCGATGGGAGCGTCGATCAGCGTGGCGACGAGCACGCCGAGGAGACCACCCACCGCCCAGTACAGCTGCAGCGCCACCTGCATGGACACGAGCCGCCAGGATGTCCATCCCGTCGTGCGAGCGTTCGTGATGGCCCACGCCTCGTCGATCAGCGCATAGACCGAGTAGGCCTTCGCCACCGGATTGCGCACAACCTCCAGCGGGAACGAAAACGCATAGAACACATGGCGGAAGTTCACGAGGAAAGTGGTCAGGGCGATCGTCGCCAGTGGCGTCGCCGCCGCCAACAAGCCGACGAGCAGGAGTTCCATGGAGCCCGCGAATACCGCGATGGACAGGGCGGGCGCGAGCCACCACGAGAGTCCCGAGTTGATCACCAGCAGACCGAAGGCCACCCCCAGGGGGAGCAAACCCAGCCCTGCCGCGAGAGACGCCTCCACGCCGGAGCGGATCTCGCTTCGCCGGGTTGGACCCACCGGGCGCACAACACACTCACTCATGGTGGGCCATGCTTCCAGAGATGGTGGAGGAAAGGCCAGCTCACAACAGTGTGCTGAACTGCTCCACGTCCTTGGCAGTACCCGACACGATGATGAGATCCCCAGCCGAGACCATCGTCTCCGCTGTTGCATGGGTGAAGCCGTTGCCAGCAGTCTTGACACCCACGACGGTGACGCCGTACTGCGTCCTGACCGTTGACTGCCCCAGCGAGAGACCGCACATGCTCTTGGGGGGCCGGGTCTTCACGATGGCATAGCCGTCGTCGAACTCCATGTAG
>CBDTVQ010000450.1:0-1954 GCA_965364045.1 uncultured Tessaracoccus sp.
TCTCGGGCGACACCGAGATCACCATCCCGGTGGTCGCGGTGCCAGAGACCGACGGCCTGTCCATCGTGCAGTGGCTCACCGACGACGCCAAGGTGCCCACCGTCGAGTTCACCGGCAACAAGACAACACGTCCCAACCCCACGGGTGGCCTGATCTCGGACTTCTCGTCCTGGGGCCTCGCGGCTGACCTGACGCTCAAGCCAGACCTGGGCGCCCCCGGCGGTTCCATCTACTCCACCTACCTGTTGGAGGAGGAGGGCTACGCCACGCTCTCCGGAACGTCCATGGCCAGTCCTCACGTGGCTGGCGCCGTCGCGCTCATGCTGCAGGCCAACCCGGACCTGACACCCGCACAAGCATTGTCCAGGCTGCAGAACACGGCCGAGCCCACCGAGTTCGCTGTCATCCCGGACAACGGCATTCTCGACGCAGCCCACCACCAGGGTGCAGGCCTGATTCAGGTGGACCGCGCCATCCTCGGGACCACGGATGTCACCCCCGGAAAGATCTCCACCGGGGAGTCAGCCGACGGCCCTCACACCGAGACCCTCACCATCACCAACCGCGGCAGTGCCGCAGACACTTGGACCTTTCAAGCGGAGACTGCGATGTCCACCTTCGTCGATCCCGCGGATCCCGAGGCCACGCAGAATGATGCCGAGTTCTCCTCGGCCGCCGCCGCCGTGCAGTTCTCGGCGACGTCCGTCACCGTCCAGGCGGGTAGGACCACGAACGTGGACGTCACGATCTCCCCCAACGACAAGGCCGTTGCGGGCACCCAGTACAGCGGGTTCATCCACCTCACCTCCGGTGAGGGTGCGGGGACGATCTCCGTACCGTTCGCCGGCATGGTGGGCGACTACGGGGCGCTGCCGATCTTCCCTGATCTGGAGAGTGGACTGCCCGCCCTCGTGGTGGTGACCCAGTGCAATTTCTGGGCAGACCAGCAGTGCGTTGACCCCGAAGCCGAAATCGAGGACGCAGACGCGAAGACGATCTACAAGCTGGGCAAGGACCTGCCCACCGTGCTGGCGCACATCGCCTACCCGGCCGCCCGCCTGACCGTGGACGTGCTGGAGGTCTCCGCTTCCGGCACACCCCTCGAGAAGAGCAAGCGGACGGCCTACGCCGTGGACAATGTTGGTCGCGATCCCGGGCTCAGCCTGTGGTCATGGGACGGCCGTCTGGCCGACAAGTCCGGCGTCGTCAAGGAAGTGAAACCCGGCAACTACGTGCTGCGGCTCACCGCGCTGGCAGCCGACGGCGACGGCGGCACCCAGTCCTGGACCTCCCCTGCGTTCGGGGTCAAGAACGCTCCCGCTCCATCACCGAGTCCCAAGCCCACCGTCACTGTGACGCAGACGACTCTGCCCACATCGACCCCACCCCCCGTCGACGTCTACTCCACTCCCGGCTACCACACCGTGAATGGCCGGAATTGGTTCACCACCTGCGAGAAGTACTCGCAGACGAGCAGGTGCCGCACGAGCATCTTCGCCACGACGGTCTCCTACAAGGACGGAAAATTCGTCCCCCAGAATGGCTGGGTGTTCAACAACCTGACCTACCTTCCGTCGCCACGAAGCCTGTGGAAGAACAATCCCTTGGGCCGCACGGGCAGCTGGACGGCCACGGACGGCCGCAAGTGGCGCACCGAGTGCGATACTCCGGCCACCGGTCGCAATGGCTGCCGCAGCTACGCGGAGGTCAAGGTGATCGGTGTGGTCCCCCAGGGTCGGGGTTCCACCTACCAGTGGTCCACCAAGTGGGTGCTGAACAACATCGTGCGCTTCAGCTGAGTTGAGCGCCTGAACGCAAGAAGGCCCGGCCTCCCCTGTTGGGGAGGCCGGGCCTGTCTGGTTGTTGCGGGGTGGTGCAGGCTCACTTGCTCAGTGTTTAGCCCGCAGAGCGGTCATTTTCCCATCGAGGTGCCGGCGGAGCGGAGCTGCTCGCA
>CBDTVQ010000451.1:0-1926 GCA_965364045.1 uncultured Tessaracoccus sp.
CAAAGCTGAGCGAGTACCACGGGGTGCCGGTTCTGTCGGTTCACGCCCCCTGTCTGCTGGTGAGCCAGAACACGTGGGGGTCAGACCCGTGGGAGAAGCTCGAGCGTTCGGCCCGAGCTGCTCATCTGCTGGGTGCCGACACGGTTGTGGTCCATCCCCCGTTTCGCTGGCAACGCGAGTACGGCGAGGGGTTTGTGGATGGCATTCGGCGCCTCAACCGTGAATCCGGCGTGAAATTTGCCGTCGAAAACATGTACCCGTGGCGTACCCCGGCCGGTGAATTCCAGGCCTATCTTCCTGACTGGAACCCGACGGATCTTCCGTACGAACATCTGACCCTGGATCTGAGTCACGCCTCCACGTCGCGTCTCCAGTCGCGAGATCTGGTGCGTGCCTGGGGCGACCGACTCGCGCACGTGCACCTCACCGATGGCAAGGGAAGCTTCAAGGATGAGCACCTTCTGCCCGGTGAGGGGGATCAGCAGGCATGGCTCCTCGTGGAGGAGTTGGCGGCGAAGGGGTTCGGCGGGCACATCGTGCTCGAGGCCTCAACGCGACGGGCCAAGACGCGACACGAACGCCAGGATCTGCTGGCTGAGACCCTGCGTTCCATCCGGGAAATGCAGGCCAAGGGTGTGAAGAGCTGAGATGAGACCCTCCGGCAGCGTTGTCACCCGACTCATTCGGTCGCGACCGCTTCGACAGGCGGCCCGTGATTCCGAGGCCGTTCGTGAGCTGGCGCAGCAGTGGTTCGCGGGTGAGCTCATCACGGATGCGGTGTTCCTGGCCGAGAAGTTGCGGCGTCAGGGCCTGTCGTTGAGCTTCCACCATCTGCCCGCGAGCGATGAGCTGAGCACTGCCACGCAGCTGCCGTCGCTGCTGCGTGCACTCGGTCCCGATGCGGACGGCGTTGAGTTGTCCGTCAAACCCTCGACGATCGGTTTGAGGCAGTCTGCAAGTCTGGCCGAGGAGAGCCTCCGCGCGCTGGCGGTGACGGCAGACAAATACGGCGCCATCATCACCCTGGAGATGCAGAGGCCCGAGGAGTACCCAGCCACGCTGGATCTGTTCTGGGCGGTCCGGGCAGATCATCCGAGTTGTGGCATCACCATTCCCGTCAACCTCAGGCGCGCCGCGGCTGATTGCCGCGACCTGGCGGACGAGGGTGCCCGCGTCAGAGTCTGCATCGGCTCCTACCCCGCGCCCAACGGCACAGGCATCACTGGTGAGCACAACAAGTCCCGTGCACTCGTCAGGTGCTTGCGGATCCTCATGGAATCCTCCGCGTATCCCATGCTGGCCAGCCACGATCCGCGCGTCATCACGATCGCGCAGGACCTTGCACAGACCAACAGCATGGGTCGCGACGATTTCGAGTTCCAAATGTTGTTGGGCGTGAGACCACTGGAGCAGCGCCGGCTGGTGGACATCGGACTGACGGCCCGCACCTATATTCCCTTCGGCCCCGGCTGGTATGAGTACCTCGCCATGCGCATCGCCGCGCGTCCTCGGACGCTGCTGAGCTACGGCCGTGCGGTTCTGGACAAGCGGTGACCGGTGGTGTCGCAGCACCGGTGACCAAACGTCTGCGGGTGGAAATACTGGTGGTGCTCGGCATCTCATTGGGTCAATCTGCCGTCTACTCCCTGCTGTCCATCATCAACAAGCTGACCCTGCCGCTGGCGCTCAACAAGCAGACCACCAGCATGAACAGCAGTACCACGCCTGACCGCCCGTGGCTGGATCTCGCCTATCAGGTGGTGGGGCTTGTCTTTCCACTCATGCCCGTTGCTCTCGTGTTGTACCTGCTCTGGACCTACCGTCAACCAGCGGGAGGCGTATTCGGGGCGATGGGGTTCGACTTCCGCCATCCCCTACGTGATCTCAAATGGGGATTCGTAACCTTCGCCGGGATCGGCCTCGCCG
>CBDTVQ010000452.1:0-1924 GCA_965364045.1 uncultured Tessaracoccus sp.
TGCCGCTCGTGCAGAACCATTGGTTGTTCGACGGTCAGGACTCATCAAGAATGAGCAATCCGGGACGTTGATCGCTCTGGATTCCGCTGGACGTCCGGACGCCACAGGTGTGGCGCTGCCATGACCACCTTCAGTGGGAACGCAACCTTCTCCTGACTGGCCACCGGATCTCAAGATATTTGCTGCCCCGATGTATCGAAAGCGGACGAGGCTCCCTCCTCATGCACGAGGCCCAACGACGGGCCACCGGTGAGGGGAGACACCATGAATGACCCGATCGATCTTGATGTTCTCAAGGTCGCACTCAAAGACAGTGACGCCAGCTGGACGATGGACGTCGACAATCCTGTCGTGCAGATGAGCGAGGCCGAGCGAACCATCATGCTCGGCTTCACGCCGCCGCCTGATGAACCGACCCTGAAGGAGGCCGTCGTTGCCGATGCAGCCGCTCCTGCGATCACGATCAGCGCAGCCGTGAACGAGGACAACGTGGGGGCCCCGTTGCGCTTCGACCTGCGTGACGTGGACGGCAAGAACTACACCACTGCGGTCAAGAACCAGGGCGGATGCGGTTCCTGTGTTGCGTTCGGCTCGGTCGCTGTGATGGAAACGACATACCAGTTCACCAAGCTGATCCCCGGTTCGGGCATCGACCTGTCCGAGGCGCATCTGTTCTACTGTCACGGAGGGGCCGCCGGTCGCACCTGCGGCAACGGTTGGTTCCCGGAGCCGGCTTTCGCCGCTGCCAAGGCGCAGGGTGTGGCCACCGAGGACAAGTTCCCGTACACCAGCGGCCAGCAGGCCTGCGCGGTGAAATCGGACTGGCAGAACTCCAAGGCTGTGGTGGGCGGCTCCACCAAGGCCGGCACGCGCGCGGCGATGAAGGAGTGGCTCTCCACCAAGGGGTCGCTGACCGGCTGCTTCATCGTCTACCAGGACTTCTTCGCCTACAGCAGTGGCGTCTACCGCCACGTGAGCGGCGAAGCAGCCGGTGGACACTGCGTCGAGATCATCGGCTACAACGATGAGGAGGCCGCCTGGATCTGCAAGAACAGCTGGGGCTCCGGCTGGGGCGACGGAGGCTTCTTCAAGATGGCCTATGGCGAGTGCCAGATTGAGACCTGGGCCGGGCCGTTCGGCGTCACCGGCGTCGAGTTGACCTCGTGGCTGAACCAGGTGGAGGTCCTTGGCTTGTGGAGCAACAGCTCTGCCAACAACGGCTACGCGCTGCTCAAGGGTCGGGGCTGGACAAAAGTCGCCAACAACACCAACGCCACCCAACGTCAGCTGATGACCGAACTGATCGGCGCACGCATGGGCAAGCGCAAGATCAACGTCCTGGTCAACCACGACAGGATCACCGAGCTGTACGTCTTGTGAGACGCAACGACACCCACCATGACAAGTAGCAACGACTTTGAGGAGACACCATGACCACCATCCAGGAAACACCGACTCTGATCCCGGTCTCAGAGACCGACCGTGACGGGGCCGGATCACCGACGGAGTTGCCCGAGGCGCACTCCATCGCTGAAGGTGTACCCACCTTCATTCCACCGGCCGCCCTCGTGGAGGCGAACGCGGCCGCGGAATCCATCACGGCCTGGCACAACGGACAGACCGTGACAACCATGTGGGCCAACTCTTCGGCGAACAACGGCTGGGCCGTAATCGCCGGTGTGGGCTTTCGGAAGGTCAACAACGCGGACGAGACCTCTCACCAGACCATGGTCGCCCTGCTGAGCCTGGCGCATGCCACCGGTGGCAAGGTGAACGTGCGAATTGACGCAGACGACCTCATCCACGAGGTCTACGCGCTCTGACCACCACCCCTGATTGGACAAGGAACTCGATATGGAACTGACTGAACACGATTCCGGATCGAGGATCACCCTCCGGCTCGGGGCGCCGCTCATACTGCGGC
>CBDTVQ010000453.1:0-1913 GCA_965364045.1 uncultured Tessaracoccus sp.
AGGTGGTTGAACTCGGAGACGATGTGCTCTTCGTGAAGAAGGGCGACATCTGTTCCGTTCCTTTCAACATCGCCTGCGGTCGCTGTCGGATGTGCAACGAACGCAAGACCGGCGTCTGCCTCAACGTGAACCCGGCCCGTCCGGGCGCAGCCTATGGGTACGTGGACATGGGCGGCTGGATCGGCGGTCAGGCCGAGTACGTGATGGTTCCGTTCGCCGACTTCAACCTGCTGAAGTTTCCGGATCGCGATCAGGCTCTGGAGAAGATCCTCGACCTGACAATGCTCTCCGACATCTTCCCCACGGGCTTCCACGGTGCCTACACCGCAGGAGTCACCACCGGTTCCACCGTGTACGTCGCAGGTGCGGGCCCCGTCGGTCTGGCAGCGGCCTACTCGGCGCAGGTGCTCGGCGCCTCCGCGGTCATCGTGGGCGACATGAACGCCGAGCGGCTTCGCCAGGCCGAGAGCTTCGGCTGCGAAACGGTTGACCTCAGCAGCGGCAACAACCTCGCGGACATGATCGCCGAGATCCTCGGGGAACCCCTGGTGGATGCCGCGGTGGACGCCGTGGGCTTCGAGGCCCGAGGCCACGGCGAGGGAGCTGGCGAGGCCCCCGCAACGGTGCTCAACGACATCATGACCGTGGCACGGGCCGGAGCAGGCCTTGGCATTCCCGGACTGTACGTGACGGGAGATCCCGGGGCGGTTGACGAGGCCGCCAAGAAGGGCCGCATCGGTGTGGATCTCGGAACAGGTTGGGCGAAGTCCCACTCCTTCACCACTGGCCAGTGCCCGGTGAAGAAGTACAACCGACTCCTCATGAACCTGATCCTTGCTGACAAGGCCCACATCGCCAAGGCGGTCAATGCGAAGACCATCTCGCTCGACGAGGCTCCGGAGAGCTACAAGGCCTTCGACAAGGGGGCTGCGACGAAGTACGTCATCGATCCCCATGGGATGGTGACCTGAGAACGGGGCGTTGCTCCACGCTGAGCCAATTGTGACGTCCGACAAAACGAAAATCCCTGTCCGGCAACTAGCCCGACAGGGATTTTCGATGTGTTGTGGAGCTAAGGAGATTCGAACTCCTGACCTCTTCCATGCCATGGAAGCGCGCTACCAACTGCGCCATAGCCCCGCTGCCGCCGCAGCGACTCGGCAATGTTAGCGCACGTGGCGCCGTCATTACCAATCGCGCAATTGGGTGTCTATGTTGTGTGCCGCCAGCCAGGTTGCACGCTCGGAGAACGCCACCTCAGACCAGTGCGCATTCCCGAGCCCACCGATGATCCGGGCCCCCGCAGGCAGCCCCAGGACGTGTTGCAGCATCTTCGAGAACAGGAAGCCATGCCCCACGACGAGCACTTCCTGACCCTTGTGCCGCTTGAGGATTCGTTCGATCGCTGGCAATGCCCGCTTCAGCATGTCGGCCTCGGTCTCGCCATCGTCCGAGCGCCGGAAGTCGCGGCCCTCGGCGTACCACGTGGCATATTGAGGAAACTCCGTCTCCACCTCGGTGCGTGTCTTGCCACTCCAGGCACCAACATTGATCTCCTGGAGACGCTTGTCCAGCTGAACCTCCATCCCCAGCACGTCCGCGACGGCCCTGGCCGTCACGGCAGCCCGCTGCAGGTCAGAAGAGTAGATCGCCGAGAACTCTCGGTTGCTCAGGGCATGGGCGGCCGACTGAGCCTGCTTAAGACCCACACGGTCCAATTGCACGTCGGCCTGCCCCTGCAGGCGCCGCGTGTCATTCCACTCGGTGCGGCCATGGCGGAGGAACACCAGCTTGGTGATACTCACGGCGCGTCTTCGTCAGCGTCCTGTTGCGCGAGCACGACGTCCAGTGGGATCTGCGGACAGTCCTTCCAGAGTCGCTCCAGGTTGTAGAGAGAGCGCTCCTCCGTGTGC
>CBDTVQ010000454.1:0-1905 GCA_965364045.1 uncultured Tessaracoccus sp.
GAAGGCCGCCACCTCGAACTGGAGGGGCCCGACCGCGGCGAGGATGGGTACGGCGTCGCCGCGGGCTCCAGAGATGAGGACCTGAACAACGCCCTCCTTCTCCAGTTGGGCGATCCCTCGACGGAACTGCTTGGAACGGCCGGGATCGGTTGCGTGCGCCGTGACGAAGTGTTCGGGGCTGAACACCGGCATCGGTGGGAACGTGACCGCCGGTCCGGGTGGGGCGTAGAGCGTGTCGCCAACCCCCAGGTTGGTGGCATTGACCAGGCCGACGATGTCGCCGGGGTAGGCGGTTTCGATGGTTTCTCGTGCCTGGCCGAACATCGACAGCGCGTACTTGGTGGCGAAGGGTCGACCAGAGGTGGCGTGGGTCACGATCATGCCGCGCTGGAACTCGCCCGAGCAGACCCGGATGAATGCGACGTGGTCACGGTGGTTCGGGTCCATCCCGGCCTGCATCTTGAACACGAACCCGCTGAAGGGCGCCTCGATCGCGCGCTCGGTTCCATCCTGGCCGGCGCGGGCCGACGGTGACGGTGCCAGCTCGGAGATGACGTCCAGGAGCTGTCGCACACCGATGTTGGACAGCGCCGCACCGAAGAGCAGGGGTGTCGTGGCGCCGGTGCGGAAGGACTCGAGGTCCAGGGGCTCGAGCAGCCCGAGGGAGTCGAGCGCTTCGTCGAGGTCGGCACCGACGGAAATCCGGGCCTCATCCACGCTGAGGTGTTGCTCGCCGGCCAGCGTTGCACCACCGGAGGCCCGCCGGTAAAGAGTCACGTCCTTGGTGCGGGCGTCCAGAAGCCCGTGCAGGTTGCCGGCTTCACCGATCGGCCACGTCACCGGTGTGGGGCGTAGGTTGATCCGTTGTTCGAGCTCGTCACACAGGGCCAGCGCCTCGTGGCCCGGCCTGTCCCACTTGTTGATGAAGGTGATGACCGGAACCCCGCGCCGCCTGCACACCTCGAAGAGCTTCAGAGTCTGCGTTTCCAGGCCTTTGGCGGCATCCACGAGCATCACCACAGCGTCGACAGCGGTCAGTACCCGGTAGGTGTCCTCGGAGAAGTCTGCGTGACCGGGGGTGTCCAGAAGGTTGATGACGACGCCCTCAAAGGCGAACTGCAGCGCTGCGGAAGTGATCGAGATACCTCGCTTCTGCTCCATCTCCAGCCAGTCCGAGACCACTTGCGCACGCCCATGTTTGCCGTGCACCGCCCCGGCTTCACTGATCACGTGGGCGTGCAGGGCCAACGCCTCGGTCAGCGTGGACTTGCCGGCGTCGGGGTGGGAGATCACGGCGATGCTCCGCCGCCGGGAGCTCTGCTCCACGACCGCAGTTCTGGCCTTCGTCAACGCGGTCAACTCGGCTCCGCGACGACGCGCCTCAGCCGACGGACCTCCTGGCGAAGGCTGGTGGCGGAGCCCTGAGCGGACTCGAGGCTGACGTCGAGCGGCTTGTGGTTGTGACCCATTGGCACCCTCCGTTCGATCGCTGGTGAGTTTACCGCTACGGGAGGAGAAACGTGACCCTCGCCCAGCATGGGTTCCCTGAAAGATGCAACGCGGGACAGGGAATGCGCCCGCTCATTCAGGAAGCGGTGCGGGTGCGTGACGTCAGACTGGGCGGCCGTGGGATCACATGGATTTGGTGGGACACAATTTCGCCCGCATCCAGCTCCAGCCAGCCGTAGCTGCCAGAAGGTTCGCGACGGGGATCCGTCGGTGAACCCGGATTGAAGAGGTGGATCCCGTCCTCCACCATGTCGACGGGCATGTGCGAGTGACCGAAAACCACGATGTCGGCGTCAGGAAACTGTGCGCACATCCGTTCCCCACGGCCCTGTTTGGGGCCGGCGATATGGATCATGGCGACGCGCACGCCCTCCAACTCCAGTTCGCGTTCCAGCG
>CBDTVQ010000455.1:0-1896 GCA_965364045.1 uncultured Tessaracoccus sp.
ATGGGCTTGCCATGCAGCAGTTCGGCCTGCGTGATGCCCCGCGGCGCCTGCGTGTCGGAGTACAGTGCGGCCGCCTGGTGCGCGTTCTCGCCGTAACGCAGCGTTGTCTGCTTCTGCCACGTGCCGCCCAGCCAGTTCGGGAACCCATCAGCGGGTTGCTCCGCGACATTGGCCGACATCCAACCGGCCACGGCCACGTCATAGGAAGCCGTGTGCCGGAAGGCTGTGGCCGCCAGTTCCCGGCGCTCGGCCAGCGTGAATCCGCCGGCATCGAGCGCCGTCTGCACACCGTCGTACTGATCGGGTGAGGTCATCACTGCGACAGAAGGATGGTTCTTGGCGGCTGCACGCACCATGGTGGGACCGCCGATGTCAATCTGTTCCACGCATGCATCCGGGCCGGCGCCCGAGGCGACGGTTTCGGTGAAAGGGTAGAGGTTGACCACCACGAGGTCGAAGGGAGCAATCCCCATGTCGGTCAACTGTCGGACGTGGGAGGGCAGGCGCCGATCGGCCAGTATCCCGGCATGCACGAAGGGGTGCAATGTCTTGACGCGCCCGTCAAGGCACTCGGGAAACCCCGTGACTTCCTCGACGGCGGTGACGGGAATCCCTGCCCCCGACAGCCGAGCCGCGGTGGATCCGGTTGACACGATCTCCACACCAGCCCCATGCAACACGTGGCCCAGCTCTTCCAGCCCGGTCTTGTCGTAGACGGAGACAAGCGCTCGGCGCACTTCAATGCGCTGCGAGAGGTTGTCCTGCGGGGCGTTGTGCTGCGATCCAGTGATCTCGGTCATACTTCTCCTGGTTTCCACTCCCGCACGGCGCGTACGAGCAGTTGTCTCTCCACGATCTTGATGCGTTCATGCAGCGCCTCGGCATCGTCGTCGTCGAAGACTTCGACGGCAGCCTGGACAAGGATTCTACCCGTGTCAATGCCCTCGTCCACGAGGAAAACGGTGGCGCCGGTCACCTTCACACCGGCGGCGAGCGCGTCATGCGCAGCCCGCATCCCGGGGAAGCTCGGCAACAGGGAGGGATGGGTGTTGATGGTGCGCCCCCCGAACCGGGCAAGAAACTCTTCGCCCAGCAGTTTCATGAAACCCGCCGAGGCAACGAGGCCCGGCTCGAAGGCGGAGACGATGTCCGCCAGCTCCTCATCCCATGCCGCACGGTCCCCACCCCTGGCATAGGGATGGGCGACGGCCTCGATGCCATGACGACGGGCCCGTTCCAGAGCAGGCGCAGCCTCAGAATCCGAGACCACGGCCACGACGCGGGCATTCACCTCACCCGCCTCCACGGCGTCGATGAGTGACTGCAGCAGGGTTCCGGTGCCGGACACCAGCACCACCACATCAAGTCTTGCGTCGCCACTGCTCACGTCCATGATCCTACGGTTCCACGCCCTCGAGGGGCGCCTCAGCTTCCGCGGACGTCGAACGCTCGGCTCGGGGCGGGCGTCGCAATAGTCCCAGGACGGCTCCTCCCACGAGGCCTGAGAGTCCCAGCAGCACGGGGGCGACGATAATGAGCTGGTCGGTCGTCGCTCCGATGTGGGTCAGCCGGTTCTCCCCCAACCCACCGCCGGCCAACGAGCAAAACAGTGTGGCCAGCAGACCGGCGCTCACCCCGGCGAGTCCCCCCACCAGCGCTGTCTCGTCGAAACGGGCGCGGGGTCGGGCAAGACCCACGACCAGCGCCGCAACGAGTCCGGCGACAACTCCCACCACCAGCCACCAGAACATGGCGCCGCCACCGAGACCCGGCTCCCCCACAGCTCCGAGGACGGGAATGGCTGGCAGGAAACCCACGTCCGTCACGGACATGCTGAGCAGGGAATCATCGCCGAGCGTGACTCCCGCGCCGAGTACCCAGGAGGTGGCCCACAGC
>CBDTVQ010000456.1:0-1895 GCA_965364045.1 uncultured Tessaracoccus sp.
CTGCTCGTCTGATCCCTCTCAATCGACCAAACATCACAAGGAAGTGAGTCTCAATGGCTGAGAAGTACGTACTCGCAATCGACCAGGGAACCACCAGTTCCCGCGCCATCATCTTCGACCACGGCGGCCAGATCGTCGCCACCGGTCAGAAGGAACACGAACAGATCTTCCCCCGCGCAGGCTGGGTGGAGCACAACGCCGTCGAGATCTGGGACAACGTCCGCTACGTCGTCGGCGCCGCGCTCAGCAAGGCGTCGCTCAACAACAGCGACATTGCCGCCGTGGGCATCACCAACCAGCGCGAAACCACGCTGGTCTGGGACAAGACCACCGGTGAGCCCGTCTACAACGCAATCGTGTGGCAGGACACCCGCACCGCCAAGATCGTCGACGACCTTGGAGGAGAAGAAGGCCAGGACAAGTACAAGGCCCGCGTGGGTCTGCCCCTTGCCACCTACTTCGCTGGCCCCAAGGTCAAGTGGGTCCTCGACAACGTTGAAGGCGCACGCCAGAAGGCGGAAGCCGGCGACCTCGTCATGGGCACCATGGACTCCTGGGTGCTGTGGAACATGACCGGCGGCGTCGATGGTGGACTGCACATCACCGATGTCACCAACGCCTCGCGCACCATGCTCATGGATCTCAAGACCCTGAGCTGGGACGAGGACATTGCCGCAGACATGACCATCCCGATGTCGATGCTGCCGGAGATCCGCAGCTCGGCGGAGGTCTACGGTGAGGGTCGCGCCAAGGGTCTGCTCACCGGGGTTCCCATCGCGGGCATCCTCGGCGACCAGCAGGCCGCCACGTTCGGACAGGCCTGCTTCGAAGTGGGCATGGCCAAGAACACCTACGGCACCGGCAACTTCATGTTGCTCAACACGGGCACCGAGATCGTTCCCTCCAAGAACGGGCTGCTGACGACGGTCTGCTACAAGATCGGAGACCAGGACGCCATCTACGCGCTGGAGGGCTCCATCGCCGTTACCGGCTCACTCGTGCAGTGGCTGCGTGACAACCTCAAGATGATCGACACCGCTCCGGAGGTTGAGGAACTCGCCATGACGGTGGAGGACAACGGTGGCGCGTACTTCGTGCCGGCGTTCTCCGGTCTGTTTGCCCCCTACTGGAAGTCCGACGCACGCGGCGCGCTCGTCGGTCTCACCCGCTACGTCAACCGTGGCCACATCGCCCGCGCAGTGCTGGAGGCCACCGCCTTCCAGACGCGCGAGGTGCTGGATGCCATGAATGCCGATTCGGGTGTGGAGCTTGCAGAGCTGAAGGTTGACGGTGGAATGACCGCCAACGAGACGCTCATGCAGTTCCAGGCTGACATGCTCGGTGTGGACGTGGTCCGGCCCAAGGTGGCAGAAACCACCGCGCTGGGTGCTGCTTATGCGGCAGGCATCGCCGTCGGTTACTGGAACGGCGAGCAGGACGTCATCGACAACTGGGCCGAAGACAAGCGCTGGACGCCCAAGCTCGATGAGAAGGAGCAGCAGCGCCTGTACCGCAACTGGAAGAAGGCCGTCACCCGGACCTTCGACTGGGTGGATGAGGACGTCGAGGTCTGATCTTCGGCTGACACATTTCAACGAAGCCGGGCGGCGTGGGGAAACCCACGCCGCCCGGCTTCATTGTTGCCTGCCTGCATGACTCATCCCTGGGCGGTGTTCAGCCTCGCTGCCAACGCCGTCGAGTTGGCTGCCTGTGACATTGAGAGCGCCGTGCGTCCCTCAGACGCAGAACTCGTTTCCCTCTGGATCTTGAAGAATCACCCATGTGGACGGGCCTTGGCGGCCTTCGCCGATGCGTGTGGCACCCATTGCGACGAGTCGTTTCACGGCATGGGGATCCGTTTCTCCGGTTGCTGTCCGCAGATCCCAGTGGACCCT
>CBDTVQ010000457.1:0-1894 GCA_965364045.1 uncultured Tessaracoccus sp.
GCTGGGGGCGGAGGAGTCCGTCATCGTCTACCGGCGCACCGCGGACCAGATGCCCGCGCATGCCGATGAGCGGGAGGGCGCTGAGCAGGAGGGCGTCAAGATGAACTGGTTGCGGACCATCACCTCGATGGAGAGCGCCAAGATCACCGTGGAGATCATGGAGCTGGATGAGGACGGTCGCGCGGTGGGAACGGGCGAGTTCGAAGAACTTGAGGCGGACACCGTCATCCTTGCCGTCGGTCAGGAAGCTGACACCGGATTCCTCAAGATGATCCCCGGCATGCGCTTCGACGACGATGTGGTCCAGGTGGACGTCACCACGCTCATGACGGATGTACCCGGCATATTTGCCGGCGGCGACGCCGTGCCCTCGGATCGCACCGTCACAGTTGGTGTGGGTCATGGCAAGAAGGCCGCCCGCTGCATAGACAAGTGGTTGAACCAGGACTCCTCGCCCAAGCCACCCACGAAGCCCATCGTCACGCTGGACCAGATGGACCTGTGGTATTTCGGTGAGCACGACAGGCGGGAAAGCATCTTGGCCACCGGGAAGGAACGCGTCCGGGGCTTCGAGGAGATCGATTCCGGCCTGACCACCGCGGAGGCCGAGTACGAAGCACGCCGCTGCCTTTCCTGCGGCAACTGTTTCGAGTGCGACGGCTGTTTCGGATCCTGTCCCGAGGACGCGATCATCAAGCTGGGTCCGGGACATCGCTACAAGTTCGACTACGAAAAATGTACCGGCTGTGCCACGTGCTACGAGCAATGTCCCGTGCACGCCATCACCATGATTGCTGAGGACGGACGATGAGCGAGCGCTTGATCATTGACGGCAACGAGGCAGCGGCAGATGTCGCCTTCAGACTGAGCGAGTTGTGCTCGATCTACCCGATCACCCCCAGTTCCACCATGGCTGAGTTGGCCGACGAATGGTCCGCCCACGACCGTCCCAACGTGTGGGGGCAGGTACCCACCGTCATTCAGTTGCAATCCGAGGGCGGAGCCGCAGGCACCATGCACGGTGCGCTGCAGGGCGGTGCTCTGTCCACCACCTTCACGGCATCGCAGGGTCTGCTGCTGATGATTCCCAACATGTACAAGATTGCTGGCGAACTCACCTCCACGGTGTTCCACGTCGCGGCGCGTTCGCTGGCCACGCAGGGACTTTCCATCTTCGGGGACCACCAGGACGTCATGGCCGTGCGACAGACCGGCTGCTGCCTCCTGAACTCGGCGTCAGTGCAGGAGGCCCATGACATGGCGGCCGTCTCCCATCTGGCGACGCTGCGTACCCGGTTGCCGTTCGTGCACTTCTTCGACGGTTTCCGCACGTCACACGAACTGAACACCATGCACCGCCTCAGCGACGACCAGTTGCGTGAGCTCGTCCCCCGCGAACTGGTACTGGAACACCGCGCCCGTGCCCTCAGCCCGGCCAACCCATTCATCCGCGGGACGGCGCAGAACCCGGACACCTATTTCCAGTCGCGGGAAACCGTCAACTCGTTCTACGACGCTGTCCCGGAACTCCTCGAAACGGTCTTCAAGGAGTTCGCCGCCATTTCTGGCCGGAGCTACTCGGCCGTGGAGTACCACGGCGATCCGGAGGCCGAGCGGGTGCTGGTGGTCATGGGTTCGGGCATCGAAACCATCCTTCCCGTCGTGGAGCACCTCAACACCACAGCCGATGCGAAGACTGGTGTGCTGTTCGTGCGGCTCTACCGTCCATTCCCCACGGCGCAGTTGCTGGCGGCCATCCCGGCTTCGGCACGTCAGGTCGCCGTGCTGGATCGCACCAAGGAGCCCGGCTCGGGTGGCGAGCCACTCTTCCTTGACGTCACGTCTGCACTGGGCGAGGCCTATGCCAGCGGTCGACGCGATTCCATGCCACAGG
>CBDTVQ010000458.1:0-1892 GCA_965364045.1 uncultured Tessaracoccus sp.
CCCGCCGCAAGCAGATCGAACAGCAGCTCGCACAGGGCGGCATGAGCGTGGACACGTACCTCGAGCAGGCTGAGGACGAGGACGCACAGACCCCCGAGGAGTTCTGGAAGACCATCGACGAGCGCTCCGAGCAGGCCGTGCGCGCCCAGATGCTTCTGGACAAGTACGCCGACGACAACTCCCTCGAGGTCTCCCAGCAGGAGCTGACCGAGCTGATCTTCCGCAAGGCGCAGGAGAACAACCACAGCCCCCAGGACGAGATCAACCACATGATGGAGCACAACCACATGGGCGACTGGATGCAGGAGATCCGTCGCGGCAAGGCGCTGGCACTGATCTGCGCAGCCGCCACCGTGGTGGACTCCGAGGGCAACGCCGTGGACATGCAGCTCCAGGTCGTCGAAACTGAAGACGCCGACGCCGACAGCGCCGAATCCGTTGACTCGGCCATCGCCGCCGAGTCCGTGGACCAGGACGCCGCTGAGGTTGCAGACGAAGACAACTGATCCCTGACGGATCACCCGTGAAGGGGCCCCGACCAGCCATCCGGCTGGCCGGGGCCTTTCGCGTCGGAGACTGCGTTGAGGGGCGCGTGCCAGATCCATGGACGAAGAGCAGTTTCTATCGCGCCATCTCGGCACTACTCTTGCCTGCTGGGGAGCGGCCCCGTGACGAAGACCTTTCATACGGAGGCCAGATGAGTGAGCAGGAATCCACGCGGGACGACAGTCCCACCGAGGAGCTTTCAAACGCGGGAGCGGGATCCACCGTGATCTCGCAGGACAGTGACAGCGCTGCATCGAATGCAGACCACACCAGCGATGCAGAGCCCCAGCAGGCGGCACCCGGCGATGAGGACACCCCAGGGGCCTCCGCCGTGGCTGGTGTGGAGCCAGTGCCGGTGGATCAGGGACGCTCGCGTGCCACGGGTGTGGTGATCGCCATGGGCGCCACCGCACTGTCCATCTGGCTGCTCCGCGAGTTCAGCAACGTCGTCGCACCCATCTTCCTGGGCGCCAACCTGCTGATCGCCGCCTACCCCGTCTACACCCTCCTGCTGCGCATCAGGACGCCGCGCTTCGTGGCCGCCATTGCCACGGGGCTCACCGTCCTGCTCGTGCTGTTCCTGGGGGTGGCCGCGCTCGTATGGTCCGGCAGTTCCATGATCAGCAAGCTGTCCAGCTATTCAGACCAGTTCACGACGCTGTACAAGGACGGCATTGCGTTCGTCTCCCAATTCGGCTTCGACGAGACCGCACTGTTGGACCAGCTGACATCCATCTCTCCCTCCAACGTCCTCACCGTGGTGCAGGGATTGCTGTCCCAGCTCTCCAGTGCGGGCAGCCTGATCCTGGTCGTCCTGGTGATCCTGGTGTTCATGGTGATGGACCTGCCGTCCATGGCAGAACGCATGAAGTTGACGAACCGTCTCCACCCGGCCTTCACCGGCAACCTGGAAACCTTCGTCGCCGGGATCCGTCGCTACTGGCTGGTCACCACCATCTTCGGTGTCATCGTCGCCGTGCTCGACGGTTTTGCGCTGGTGCTCCTGGGGGTCTCCCTGCCCGTCGTCTGGGCAGTGCTGAGCCTCATCACGAACTACATCCCCAACATCGGCTTCGTCATTGGCCTCGTCCCGCCGGCCCTGCTGGCACTCGTGGAGCAGGGCCCGGTCACGGCTCTGCTGGTGGTGCTGATCTACAGCGTCCTGAACTTCATCCTGCAATCCATCGTGCAACCGAAATTCACCGGCGACGCGGTGGGCATCACCCCGACGGTGTCGTTCATCTCCCTCCTGCTGTGGGCGGCCGTCTTCGGACCCTTGGGGGCCCTCATCGCCTTGCCGTTCACCCTGATGATCAAGGCCATGCTCATCGACAACGATCCCAAGA
>CBDTVQ010000459.1:0-1888 GCA_965364045.1 uncultured Tessaracoccus sp.
TGAGGCCGTTGTAGGCCGTCTCGTTGAACGACTTGTCATCGAAACCACCGGCATCCGAGACCATGCAGGCCTTGAAATCACCTGTGGGCGCGGAGGCCTCCACAGACGAACCGTCCATCGGGGACACGGCCTCGGTGGGTTCACCTGGCGTTGTGGTTTCGGGCGCCGTCGCACAACCGGACAGCACGAGTGCGCTGGCTCCGATCACAGACGCGAGCTTCAGCAGTGACTTCTTCACGATGCGTGTTCCTCCTGGAAGAGCTGTGGAAAATGTAAAGGTCTTGCGGATAGCTGACCATACTGCCTGCGCGATTTTTGTGCCTCCCCCGGGCGCAATCGTTATCTCCCCGAAACATCTCACAGTCCCTCGAAGGGACCAGCAGCTTGTCAGGCCACCTGTTTGATGAGGGCCAGGGCGGTGCGCACCATGCTTGCGGTGGTCTCCCTCCATGCCACTTCCTGGCCCCGGTAGGGCCCGGTTGCAAGGCTGATCACCACAGCGGCCGTGCGCAGACGAAGTTCCACCGGGTCCACACGTTCGTCGAAAACTGGCACCCATCGGGCAAGGAGATCGCGCACGCGTGCCTCCTGAGCAGGATTCATGCGCTGGATGGTGGACAGATGTGCCATCAGGCAGGCAAGGTCGTCGGCCCTGCGTCCTGGTCCGATCGTGTCGACGTCGAGAATCCCCACAATGCGGCCGCTGTCCACCCTCAATTGCCCCTCGTGGTAGTCCCCGTGCGTCGCTTCCTGTCCGAGCGGCAGCCCCGCCAGGCCCTCGGTGATCTGTTGAGCCGCCCATGCCAGATCCGGGCCGAGTTCCGGCACCGCAGAGGTCACCATCGCCGCGTAATGGGCCACTGCGTCGGTCCATGGGGGGCGACGCTCAAGTTGCGCCACCGCGGACGGCATGGCGTCGAGCGCTCCGATGAGCTGCTCTGCAGTGCAGGGAGCCTCGGGATCGAAGATCGCCACGGCCAGTGACGCGCCGGGCAACTCGCGGGCCACCATGAGGTGGTCCGGGGTCACCAGTGCCACGCGTGGAGCCGGTACGCCGGCTTCCAGCAGCAGCCGATGCCTCTCAAAGACATCAGCGAAGACCTTGGAACGCAACACCTTGATGTAGAACACTTCCGCGCTGTCCCGGACTGCAACCCTCACCACTGCCCGTCGTCGCGGGCGATACCCAATCATCGTCACAACCAGCGACTCGGCTGTCACGGGGCGTCCCAGAATGTTTTCCGCGTTGAGGAGTTCCGCCAACTGGTCAGGGAATGCTGCCCTCGGCAGCCCCGGCAGGTCTGGGTCGTGGGGGTAGAGCCACACCGCCACTTCCCTGGTGCCATCAGCGAAGACCTCGGCGCCCCGATCCGTGGGCAACAGCGCCCCTGACCGTGCGCTGACACCGAGCAGTTCAGCGCGCTGCCCCCAGGGCCACGTGACCTGCGCGAGGTAGGTGGCGGTGGTGGACTGTTCGGGGTTGGTGTCCACATGGTCGAGTTTCCACTCGCCCAGTTCCCCACCGGCGTGCTCCACTGCCGCATTGAGCAGGGGGCCCACCCGTGGGCTCGTCAGTAGGCGCGATCCGTCATCCATGGGCGTCCTCGGCCGCGGTCGCACCGTCGGGCAGCTCCCGCCGCAGTGAGAACCATGCAGCACGTCTCGCGTCGAGCTCGGCCACCGTCAAGGTGAAACCGACATGTTCGTCGCCCTCGCCCGTCTGATCAACGGGAAGGAGATGCACCGTGACGGAGCTGCCCAGTTGGGGCAACTCCCCGAGTTGTGCCATGACGTAGCCCGCGACGGTGTCGTAGGGTCCATCAGGCAGAACATAGCCCGTGGACTCGGCGAATTCCTCGATCGTCGTCAATCCATCGACACGGTTCAC
>CBDTVQ010000460.1:0-1887 GCA_965364045.1 uncultured Tessaracoccus sp.
CTCTTCTCCAATGTCGGACAGTAGGGAGATGATTTCGTCGACGCTGGTGGTGGTGCGTAGTTTCTCGGCGGCGTCGGGGTCCATCAGTACTTCGGCGAGTGCGCCCAGGATGCCGACGTGTTCGTCGGAGTTGCTGGCGATTGGGATGGCTACGTAGACGGTTTCGCCGCCCCAGTCCACGCCGTCTGGGAACTGTAGGAAGCCCAGGGCGGCCCGGTTGATCCACTGTCGGGATTCGTTGGTGCCGTGGGGGATGGCGAAGCCCTCACCCAGGTAGGTGGAGACTTCCTTCTCCCTGGCGAACATGGCTTCGGCGTAGGGGGCTTGGATGGCGCCTGCCTCCAGCAGGGCTGTGCCGCACTGGCGGATGGCATCATCCTTGTCTGCGGCGGTCAAACCGAGGCGGATGGAGTCGCGGGACAACACGTTGTCATTCAATGGTCTCTCCGTTCTTGATGGCGTTCTCGACGCGGGCGAAAGCTGGGTCACCGACGAATTGTTCGAAGGTGACGATGACGGTGTCGGGGGCAACGGCCCGGACGCGGGGCGCGAGACCGGACTGGGTCATGATGAGATCCGCGTCTGCGGAAATCTCATTCACGGGGGAGTGGACGACGGTGACGCCGTACGGTGCGAGTTTCTTCTTCATTGCGCCGGCCACCATGACGCTGGAACCCATACCGGCGTCGCAGGCGATGATGAGCTTCTTCACGTCGCTGCCGAGGATGGAGCGAGTGGCGGTGGCGGTAGCAGTGGCCGCTGCGACTGCGGCTGTGGGAGCGGCTGTGGGAGCGGCTGTTCCGCTGGTTTCCTTGAGTACCTGATCATGTGCGGTGGGCACGGTCACGTCATCGGCGATGTCCTTGCCGCGGCCAAACCCGAACAATAGGGAAGCGACCACGAAGGAGACGACTGCTGCAGCGGCAACCGACGCGAGCACGCCCAGCAGTTCACCACGGGGTGATACGGCGATCCAGGCAAGGATGCTGCCGGGAGATGCCGGGGCGACCAGCCCGGCGTCGAATACCAGTGCCGTCGCGACGCCCGTCATGCCGCCAGCGATGGTGGCCAGGATCATGCGTGGCTTCATGAGGATGTAGGGGAAGTAGATTTCGTGGATGCCGCCGAAGAAGTGGATCACGATGGCGCCCCAGGTGGCGCCCCGAAGTTTGAGGGGGCCGAAGAGGGCGTAGGCGAGCAGCAGGCCAAGGCCCGGGCCGGGGTTGGACTCCAGCATGAAGATGATCGACTTGCCTGCCTCAGCGGCGTCGGCGACGCCGAGTCCGGACAGCACGCCGTGGTTGATGGCGTTGTTGAGGAACAGCACCTTGGCGGGCTCAATGACGATGGAAACCAGCGGCAGCAACGATGCCTCGACGAGGAATTCGACGCCTGCACTCATGACATTGATGAGGACCTCGATGATGGGGCCGATTCCCAGACGGCCCAGAATGGCCATGATCATGCCGATGATGCCGAGTGAGAAGTTGTCCACCAGCATCTCGAAGCCGGTCTTCACTTTGCCGTCGATGGCTTGGTCGAACTTCTTCAGCACGAAGGCGGCGAGCGGGCCCATGACCATAGCGCCGAGGAACATTGGGATGTCAGTGTTGACCACGATGGCGCCCATCGTGGCGAGGCCACCGATGACGGCGCCCCGCTGACCGTGCACCATGCGGCCACCGGTGTAGCCGATGAGGATGGGCAGTAGGTAGACGATGGTGGGGCCGACGAGAGCGGCCAGGGTCTCGTTGGGCAGCCAACCCTTCGGGATGAAAAGGGCGGTGAGCAGGCCCCAGGCGATGAAGGCGCCGATGTTCGGCATGATCATGCCGGCGAGATACCCGCCGAACTTCTGCACACGGGCTCGGACGCTCGTGCCTTCCA
>CBDTVQ010000461.1:0-1887 GCA_965364045.1 uncultured Tessaracoccus sp.
GACCGTCCTGTCCAGCGGAGAGCCGCTCATGCAGCGCCGCCATCGTGGCGCAGGCCACAGCATCCGGCACGTCGGTCACGGGGGCCACCACCGCACCCACCCCCATTGCCAGAAGACTCGAGGTCAGCCCGAGCGCCTCGTCCCCCGGCCGGAGTTCCGCCCTTCCCGCGCTGCACGCTGAGAGCACCACGAGCGAGGAGGCCAGCCTGACTCCTTCCAGTTCGTGCGCGAAGAGGGACCCTGTATGGAGTCCCAGAGATGAGAACAGCGGGTTGTCAGCTCGATGGGAACCGTGCGCCGCGATGTGGACCACATCGTGGCTGGTCAGCGCGTCCACGACGGACGCCGGCTCGCCCGTGACCTGCGTGGCGTCTTCCCAGATACCGCAGACCGCGTCAGCCTCGAACTGTGCAAGTTCCACCCCCGGGCCCGTCGCGACTGCCACGCGAGGCGGGCGTGTCAGATGTGTCGCACCCGCATGCCAAGCCGTGAGTGATCTCGACACCGTGACGGCGCGCTCGCGGAGTCGCGGGAGCAGCCCCCATGGCAGATGGGCCAACTCCCCGCCCGGCACGATGACAATGGGTCCGTCACCCAGATCCTTGGGCAGCAACATCTCCCCGAGGAGAACGAGCCCCTCGGTCAGGGATCCCACGATGCCTCCGGCCAACAGACCGTGTCCCACCCGGGCCGCCGCATTTGCGTCAGCCCTGGTCCGGGCGACGAGTTGGACCACCTCCTGATGGTTTCCCACTCGCAGCAGTTCAGCCGTGCGCCCCGGTGTGATCACCACCACCCACACGGCGTCACCTGCCATGAGGTAGTTGAGCACCGTCGCCGGGCCCAACTCCGCACGGTGTGGACGACGCCGGCTGCGCATCGACGTCACCGTTTCGCCGGTCCACGAATGCTCACGCAGCCGGAGCTCGATCCGCGCCATTTCCGCGCGCAGTGGACCAGTTTCCCCAGAGTTTGAGCGCAACTCTTCATGGCGCTGACGCAACCGTGACCACAACCCAGCGGCCACCGGATCCGTTGGAGGCAGCACCGACGGCACGCTGTCGAGCGCCGTTCGCCAGCGTTCCGTGGCGGCCACTGCCGCCCAGGCATTGCGACTGGCCACGGCACGGCAGACGTCAAATTCAATGAGTGGTGTGATGTGGATGGCCACGGCGGAGCGCAGGTCGAGGTTCGACATTCCGGCCCGAGCCGTGGCGACATCCGAGGCCGCTGACCGCAGCAGACGTCTCTGTTGCGCGGGACGCGAGGTCTGGTCAAGCTGCGCGAGGATTGCCAGTGCACGTGTCGCAAGATAGGGCGATCTGCGCATCCGCCCCAGCCCACTCGTCACCGACGCCTCGTTGACCCGGATCCCGGCCCGCCCGGCGGTGATCACCCACCAGGCAGCGCATCGGTCCACCAAACGTGGCAGGTCTGCGTCCCGGGCCGCCGCCACCAGCGCCGCAGCCTCCGCCACCAGTTCTGGATCGGAATCCCCCGGCTCCGCCGCGGATACCTGGAGAAGAAGCAGTCTCGCCTCCAGATCACGCCGCTCCCCACCCCCACCGGCGTCCAGGCCCACCAGCTCTGCCACCGCCTGCGCCACCGCCGCCCGGTCACCTCGCAGGAGCGCGCACCGGGCCAACTCCAACAGCGCGTCACCCAATTCCTGGGTCAGATGCGCTTCCCTCAGGGCACCTGCAGCCAGGAGCAGGAGATCATTGGCATCGTCGACCAGGCCCACCTCCAGCAGGACCCGAGCCCGGTCCAGCCGGGATACCGAACGATCGACGTCGGTACCCAGTTCATCCGCAGCAGCCATCCAGCGCAAGGCCGACGGGAGGTCTCCCCTCAGGTACTCAACGAAACCTAGATTGTGCGTCGCCA
>CBDTVQ010000462.1:0-1878 GCA_965364045.1 uncultured Tessaracoccus sp.
TCGCACATCGGCTCATCCTGGATCCAGAAGCGGAGTTCGACGGTGTCCTCGCCGTAGACGTTGCCGCCGAGGTGCTTGGCTCCGTCGCGCCTCCGACGGAGCGCAAGACGTCCTGATGTCACCGGCTACTGCGCTCAGGTGGGAGGCGCCTGACCCCGTCGATCCGCCATCGCTGGAGCGGATTCGGGCGCTGGGTGACGTCCTGGTGCAACGGAGCGGTGTCCGGTTGGCGGGGTGGCTCTCCCTGCTGCTCGGGGTTCTGGCCCTGGTGACGGGACTGTCGTTCGGATGGCTGGAACTCAAGGTGGTGGGCATCCTTGCCATCGTGTTGGTGGCGATCAGCCTGCTGTGGACCCTTGGCAGGCCACGCTTTGAGGTCCGGATCCTCCTGCCGCAGCGCTCAGTGGTCGTGGGATCCCGGCTCAGCGCCCAACTCGTGGTGCGCAATGTTTCCGCGCGCCGTCATCTGGGATCACGGCTGGATCTCCCGGTGGCAGCCGATGTGGCCAGCTTCGTGGTGCCCTCGCTCGCAGGGGGTGCCTCCATGGAACAGCGGTTCCGGATCCCCACCTCGCACCGCGGCGTGGTGCGCATCGGCCCCGCCGAATCGATTGCGGGGGATCCGTTGGCACTCACCGGCAGACAGACCCGGTGGAGCGAGGAGACGATCCTTTTTGTGCATCCGGTGACAGTGGCCCTGCCCGGGAGGCAGAGCGGTTTGATCCATGATCTCGAAGGCCATGCAAGCCCGCACCTGTCGTCGGCGGACATGAACTTCCACGCACTGCGCCCCTATGCGCCCGGCGACGAGAGACGGCACGTCCACTGGCGCTCAACAGCCCGCACCGGATCCTTGATGGTGCGCCAGTTCGAAGAGTCGAGGATGTCGCGGGTGGTGGTGTCGTTGGACACCGGGCGACTGGCCTGGCTGGACGCAGAAGAGTTCGAGCTGGGCGTTTCATGCGCCGGCTCCGTCGCGCTGCAGACGCTGCTGGGGGAGAGTCCGCTCGCCCTGCTGACATCCGTGCACAGACTCGTCTCGCTGACGCCGTCCAAGGCACTGGATGAGTTGTCGGGGGTGGCCCTCGAAGCGGGCGGTGGTGTGACGGATCTGGTGCGCTCGACACGGCGGCAGGAGCCGGGGGCTTCGGTGGCCGTGTTCATCACGGGGTCCTCCGCATCGACGGCGCAGGTCCGGCGGGCGGGTGCCCTGTTCGATGTGGACACGCGCGTGATCGGAATCAGGGTTGAGGAGGGCAGCGCGCTGCGCGTCCGTACGACGTCCAATGTGAGCGTGGTGCAGGTGGGACTCCTGAATGATCTGCCACGCGGTATCCGACGGGCCATGGAATGAGTGGGCCGGCACGAGCAGCAGTGGACCAGGGATACCGCGGCCGCAGGTCCACTGGCGCGGATGTCTCGCTGGTTCGTATGGGAACGGATCTCGGCGCACTACTGGTGTTGCTGACACTGATTGCCGTGGCATTCCTACCCACCTTCGACACGAGGTGGGTATTTGTCACGGTCCTCGGGGCAGGTTTGCTGGGAGTGGGTCTTGCCCTTGCCAGCGCGGTGTTCAGGTGGAGTGCCGGGAGATTGGGGTTGGCTGTCCTGGCTGCGTGGTTCGTGGTGGGAACCCCCCTGGTGATGCCCTCGGCGGGCTTCGCGACGGTGCTACCCACAGGGCGCAGTCTGGGTGGGCTCGCCTCCGGGCCCGTCACGGCGTGGCGGGACATGCTGAGCCTGGAGCCGCCCATTGGTGAGACCACGAACCTGTTGGCTGTGCCGGCACTCGTGGCACTGGCTGCGGCACTGCTGGCTTCGCTCATCAGCCTGCGGAGTTCGCGTCCCACGCTGGCCTGGATACCACCTGTCGTG
>CBDTVQ010000463.1:0-1877 GCA_965364045.1 uncultured Tessaracoccus sp.
GACCGGATGAAGGTGTCGGCCCCGACGGTGATCGCGGCAGCCTCGATGTCCTCCCGGGTGGCGCCGGTGCGGCCCAGCTCGATGTTGGCCGCCACGGTGCCGGAGAACAGGAAGGAATCCTGCGTGACCATGGTGACGGTGCGCCGCAGATCCGCGTCAGCAATGTCACGCACGTCCGTCCCGTCGATGCGCACCGTGCCCGATTGAGGATCCATGACGCGGGCCACCAGTTTCACCAGCGTCGTCTTCCCCGCTCCTGTCTCCCCCACCAGCGCCACCACCTGTCCGGCGGGGATGGCCAGGTCCAGGCGCGGCAGGACCGGCTCATTGGAGCCGTAGGAGAACGTGACGCCGTCGATATCAAGCGAGCCATCAGTCTGCCCAAAGGGCACCGGAGCGACGGGGTCCATCAGCGTCGGCTCCTCCTCCAGCACCCCGGAGATCTTCTCCAATGCACTCGTGGCGCCCTGCAACTGGTTGGCGAACATCATGAGATCCGTCACCGGATCGAAGAACTGGCGCGCGTACAGGACCGCTGCGAGCAGCACCCCCACCGGCAGCGTGCCGGCCAGAACGCGGGACCCGTCGACGTACATCAGCAACGCCGAGATGATGGCGGCCAGCGCGACGATGACCGTGTTGGCCACGCCGAACGTGAAGATGACCCGAGCGTTGGCGATCCGGTACTCCTCGGCCGTCTCCCCGAACCGCTCAGCGCGGGAGTCCTCGGCGCGGAACGCCTGGACCGCACGGATGCCCACCATGGATTCGACGAAGTTGGCGATCATCGTGGCCGACGTGCCGCGCACCTTCCGGAACCGCTTGCGGGACTCCGTGACAAACCACCAGCCAAAGAGCGCAGTGGGCACCAGCCCGGCCAGCAGGATGAGCCCGCTGGGCACGTCGAGCAGCATCAGCGCGAACACTGTCCCAAAGAGGAACAGCAGAGAGCTGACGAATTGCGCGATACCTCCGGCCACGAACTCGCGAATGGCCTCGATGTCACTGGTCTGCCGGGAGATGAGACGCCCGGAGGTGTAGGTCTCGTGGAAGGACATGCTGAGGCGCTGCGAATGCGCGAACAGCCGACGGCGCAGTTCAAGGACCAGCGCCTGCGCGAAGCGGGGCGTCACGGCCCGCGCGTGACCCTCCAGAACTCCGGCCGTGACGGCGCACACCGCTGTGGCGATGGCGATCAGAACGAACGTGGACCACGGTTGTCCGTCGAGCGCTCCGAAACCGGCATCCACACCCAGCCCCACAAGCGCAGGAACGGCCACGCGCGCCCCCGTGCCCACGACGGTGGCAGCAGCCACCTCGCCCACCTGCCGTCGCAGCGGATGGAGAAGGGAGCCCAGCAGCCGCATGGAGCGCTTCCGCAGGACGCGGTTCTGGCCGCTTGTGAGTGCGTCGGCGTCCTCTCCCTGGATGCCTCGCACGGAATCGGCCACCGCACGGCGGCGATCCTGTCGCGGACTCATGCCACCTCCTCCTCGGACTCGAATGACGAGATGACGTAGCGGTACCTGGCATTGGTGGCAAGCAACTCCTCGTGGGTGCCCACCGCCACCACCTGTCCCCGGTCCAGCAGGGCAACCCGGTGTGCCAGCGCGACGGTGGAGGGGCGGTGAGCCACGATCAGCGCCGTCGTCTCGCCCAGGGCGCGGTCCAGCTCCGCCGTCACACGAGCCTCGGTGTGCACGTCGAGTGCCGAGAGCGGATCATCCAGCAGCATCAGCCGCGGCTGGCTGGCGATCGCGCGCGCCAGGGCGAGCCGTTGCCGCTGGCCTCCGGACAGGCTCTGGCCCTCCTCACCGATGACGGTGTCCACGCCATCGGGCAGGAGATGCACGAACTCGGCGGCCGCCACGTGCAGG
>CBDTVQ010000464.1:0-1867 GCA_965364045.1 uncultured Tessaracoccus sp.
AGGTGCCCACCCACATGGCGTTTCGAATGTGCTCATCCAAATGTTCGTCCGCGGGCTCGTCCGCGAGTCCCTCAACCGTGGCCTGCAGAGCGACCGCGCGCGCAACCACGATCGAAGTGGTGCGCAGATCGACCATCCGCGGCAGCAGCGACGCGCCTCGCATCCTGGTATCGGCCTGTGAGGCCACAGCTTGCGCCGCCGCCAACAGCATCCCGTCGGTGAGGCGTCGGGCACGGGAGACGATGACGCCAAGGCCGAGCCCCGGGAAAACCAGGGCGTTGTTGACCTGCGCAACGTCGTACGTGGTGCCGTCCACGCTCGCTGGAGGGAAGGGGCTACCCGTGGCCACCAGAGCTCGACCCCCGGTCCAGGACAGGAGGTCTGCCGGGAACGCCTCGGCCAGGCTCGTCGGATTGGACATCGGCAGGATGATGGGCCGCTCAACGTGTGCGGCCATCTCGGACACGATCTGTTCAGTGAAGACCTGCGGTTGTCCGGACGTACCGATCAGAATGGTGGGGTGAACCTGCCGCACCACCTCGCCGAGGCTGATGCCGCCGATGCGCTCATCGCTCACCCAACCGGACACTTCCGCGGCAGGGCGCGCGTACGGAGCCTGGAAATCACGCAGATCGCTGCGGTCGTCGACGAGCAACCCATGCCGCCCGATGCACCAGAATTGCCTGGTTGCCGCTTCTCGGGTCAGGCCTGCAACAGACATGGCGTCCCGCAGTTGGTCGGCGATACCGATCCCGGCTGTCCCCGAACCGTGAACGACGATGCGATGTTCCTCCAGCGGCACGCCGCTGACACGGCTGGCTGAGAGCACCGCGGCAAGACTCACGGCGCCAGTGCCCTGCATGTCGTCGTTGAACGTCAGGATCCTGGACCGGTAGCGGTCCAGGACACGGCGGGCGTTGCTCGTGCCGAGATCCTCCCAGTGCAGCAGGGCATTGGGGAACAGCCGGCCGGCAAGGGTGACGTAGCGGTCGATGAAGGCGTCGTATGAATCGCGATCCACGCGCTCGTGGGAGACCCCGAGGTAGAGCGGATCCTCCAATAGTTCCTGCCGGTTCGTGCCCACGTCGAGCATCACCGCCAGCGTGCGCGAGGGATGGATGCCCGCGGCAGCCGTGTAGACGTTGAGCTTGCCCACCGCGATGTCGATGCCGCCCACACCCCAGTCGCCAATCCCCAGGATGGCCTCGGCGTCAGTGGCGATGATCAGGTCTATGTCCCGCGATCCCTGGGTGGCAGCCAGGAGGGACTGTTCCATGGTGTCGACATCGCCGATGGACAGAAACACCCCGTGTGGTCCCCGGTATTCATGGCTGTAGCGCTGAATGGCCTCACCCACCGTCGGTGTGTAGACGATGGGCAACAACTCCGGCAGGTGATCGCCGAGCAGCCGGAAGTAGAGCGCCTCATTGCGGTCGCGCAACGCGGCGAGGAACACGTTCTTGGCCAGGTCGGAGGGCTGTTCGAGGTACTGCCGGTATGCGCGATGAGCCTGCTCATCGATGGTGAGGACGCGCGGGGGCAGCAGTCCGATGAGGCCCAGCTCCTCCCGCTCCTTCAGCGTGAAGCCGGTCCCCTTGTTGATGCGGGGCTCGCTCAGGACAGCTCGGCCGCGCAAGGTTGATTCCCAGACCTGCTCATGGGGATTCCACCGGGTTGCGGTGGTCATCTTCTCTGATGTATCCACTTGAACCAACCTATCAGCGCGCCCTCGTGGCACCGGGACCGGCGTGCGGTGTGCTCGGTGCCCTCACCGCCGGAGATCCCCCACGGATCCAGTCCGTGGAGGATCTGAGGCCGTGGAGGATCTCGGGCGAGCACCAATCAGCGTTTGAGCAGCTGCCGCAGG
>CBDTVQ010000465.1:0-1865 GCA_965364045.1 uncultured Tessaracoccus sp.
CTGCGCGTCGCACACCAACTGTTGGCGACGCGCACCATCAAGCGCATCGTCGTGGTCACACCCACCGAGCACCTGAAGGTGCAGTGGGCCGACGCGGCCGCAAAGGTGGGCATCCAGCTGGATCCCGGCCTGAACAGGTCCACCAAACGTGGCCGCGCCAAGGAATTCGACGGCTCTGTCGTCACCTATGCGGGCGTGTCGATGAGGGCCTGGTCCTATGAGGCTCTGTGCCACGCGTTGGACACCCTGGTGATCTTCGACGAGATCCACCACGCCGGTGACGCCCTGAGCTGGGGTGACGGAATCGAGCAGGCCTTCGGTCATGCCACCCGGCGGTTGTCGCTCACCGGTACCCCGTTTCGATCCGATGACAACCCCATCCCCTTCGTGGACTACGAGGAGATTGGCCCAGGAGTCAAGATTTCCCGCCCCGACTACACGTACGGCTACGCCGAGGCGCTGGCGGACCACGTGGTGCGCCCGGTGCTCTTCATGAACTACGGCGGCCCCATGCGCTGGCGGACGAAGGCGGGTGACGAGGTGGACGTAGATTTGGGGACAGCTCTCACCAAGGACCTGACCGCGCACGCCTGGCGCACCGCGTTGGCGCCCACGGGGGAGTGGATCAACTCAGTGCTCCAGGCTGCCGACACCAGACTCACCGAAGTCAGGCGACATGTTCCCGATGCCGGAGGTCTGGTCATTGCGTCGAACCAGAACCAGGCACGCGCTTACGCACGGTTGCTGAGAACCATCAGTGGCGAGGAACCGAGCGTGGTGCTGTCCGACACCACCAGATCCTCTGCTCGCATTGACGAGTTTGCAGGTTCCACCGCCCGATGGATGGTGGCGGTGCGCATGGTGTCCGAAGGTGTCGACGTGCCGCGTCTCGCCGTTGGTGTGTACGCGACTGCAACGTCCACGCCTCTGTTCTTCTCGCAGGCCGTCGGACGTTTCGTGCGCTCCAGGCGGCGTGGCGAGGTGGCGACGGTATTCCTGCCCACCGTTCCCATCCTGCTCGCGCATGCGGGAGCCCTGGAACGACAGCGCGACCATGTGCTGGGCAGGCCAAAGAACGACGATGACCTGTGGAGCGAATCGGATGTGCTCATGGAGCAGGCCAACCAGGGGGATACGGCTCAGGACGATTTGCTGGGCAGCTTCGAGGCACTGGAATCCAGGGCCACCTTCGATCACGTGCTCTTTGACTCACAGGCCTTCGGGATGCACGCGGAGCCGCTGTCGAGCGACGAGCAGGACTATCTGGGGCTGCCGGGTCTGTTGGAGCCGGATCAGGTGAGCACGCTCCTGCAGGAGCGTCAGTCGAGGCAGATGCGTCGTCGGGACCAGCAGGATCGCAAGCAGAAGGCGGAACCGGGGGTGGCACTGCATCGCGCCCTGGCGAGCAAGCGCAAGGAACTGAACTCGCTGGTTGCCCAGTTCGCAAGGACCTCCGGCGTTCCCCACAGCCATGTGCACGCGGATCTCCGCCGCCAGTGTGGTGGACCGGGCCTGTCGGAGGCCTCCCAGGACGAGGTGGATCAAAGAGTTACGGCAGTCCGACGCTGGATGCGAGCCAGCTGACGGCTGCACTTGTTCCGGTCATTGAGCAGGCCGGCTGCGGCCTTTCGTCACGCCGACTTCCTCGTGGTGCTCCAACTCAGAGCGTGGTCGACGTCCCCGGATTGATTGATCAGCTGGCCCGGCTGATGTCCGATCAGTCAATCCTGCCCGCCGCCGGTGGGGACATGGTTAGGCTGAGATATGAAAATCTCCGAAGTGATCAAAAAGAAGGGTGGCAAAGTCGTCACCATTCATCCATCCGCCACGGTCGCCGACATGTTGGGGATCCTGGACGAGTACCG
>CBDTVQ010000466.1:0-1848 GCA_965364045.1 uncultured Tessaracoccus sp.
CTCCACGGCGGCGACGATCGTGGCGAAGTTGTCGTCGGCCAGGATCATTGATGCGGCCTCCTTGGTGACTTCCGTCCCGGTGATGCCCATCGCAACACCGATGTCGGCGGATTTCAGCGCAGGTGCATCGTTGACACCATCGCCTGTCATCGCGACTATCTCCCCATCGGCCTGAAGCGCGTCTACGATCCGCAGCTTGTGCTCGGGTGCCACACGGGCATAGACATCGATCTCCCGGACCGCGGAAACGAAACCCTCCTCGTCGAGCATGTCCAGCTGAACACCGGTCATGGCCTGTTGGCCCTGCTTCGCGATTCCCAGGTCCTGGGCAATCCGAAGCGCCGTAGAGGGGTGGTCACCGGTGATCATGATCACGCGGATGCCGGCCCGGTGGGCCTCGGTCACGGCGTCGCGGGCCTCGATGCGAGCAGGGTCGATCATGCCGACGGTGCCCACCCAGGTCAGTTCACGTTCAAGCGGTTCCGCCTCCTCCGCTGTGATCTCCTTGCGTTGACGTGTTCCGGCGGGGAGGTCCTCATCCCTGAGCTCACGGAAAGCCACGCCCATGGTGCGCATCGCCTTGCTGGAGAGTTCCTCCACGTCGAGCAGGACCCCGGAGCGCGCGTCATCATCCATGAGTTCGACGTTGCCACCGCGCATGATGTGGGTGCAGCGGTCCAACAGCACGTCTGGTGCGCCCTTGCTGATCAGCGCCAGGCGATCGTTGCCGTTGTGGTCCATCTGCACCGTGGACATGCGCTTGCGCTCAGAAGTGAATGGGACCTCGCCAATGCGGCTGAACCGGCTGACGCGGCTGTAGGTGGCACCCAGCTTGCGCTCGGCCACCAGAAAAGCAGCTTCGGTGGGGTCACCGACGATGCTCCATTCACCGTCCTCCTCCCGGAGGTCGGCGTTGGATGTCAGGGAACCGCCCACCAGGACGGAACGTCCCTCTGTGAGCTGGTCCTCGCCACCTGTCTGCACCTCGCCGTCGGGACGGTAGCCGACGCCCGTCACGGCGGTGCTGCCGGAGCTGGTTCGGATCTCCTGCACGGTCATCTCATTGGCCGTCAGTGTCCCCGTCTTGTCCGAACAGATCACGGACGCCGAGCCCAGGGTCTCCACAGAGTTGAGGTTCTTCACGATGGCGTTGCGCTTGGACATCTTCTGAACGCCCAGGGACAGCACCACCGAAAGGATCGCGGGAAGACCCTCCGGAACCGCCGCGACGGCCAGCGAAACACCCAGCAGAAGGACGGCGACGGCGTCGGCAGCAGTCTGGACGTCGCTGACGAGCCAGACCGTGGCCATGACGACCACGGCGATCACGACGACGATGATGCCGAGCATCTTTCCCACGAAGGCGATCTCCCGCTCCAGTGGCGTCGGTTCCTGTGTGGTGGCTTCCAGCATTTCCGCAACGGAGCCCATCTCGGTGTCCATGCCGGTATCGGTCACCACGGCCAAGCCAGTGCCTTGGGTGACCGCGGTGCCCCGGAACACCATGTTGGTTCGATCGCCGAGCGGCACCTTGCCCTCCTGCTGCCCGGGCTTCTTGCCAACAGCAGTCGATTCACCGGTGAGAGCGGCCTCCGCGATTCGCAGGGCGCTCGCTCGGACGAGTCTGGCGTCGGCGCCGACGCTGTCGCCCTCACCAAGAACCAGCAGGTCTCCACGCACGAGATCGCGCGAAGCGATCACCTGCTGCTTCCCGTCCCGCATCACAGTGGAACCGGACTCGCTCATCTTCTGGAGCGCCGCGACGGCCTGTTCAGCTTTGGCCTCCTGCGCGAATCCCAGCACGGCATTGGCCACAACAATGACGAGGATGACCACGGCGTCGATGGG
>CBDTVQ010000467.1:0-1825 GCA_965364045.1 uncultured Tessaracoccus sp.
TCCGTCCAGAGGACGCTCGTGGCTCTCCGTCCGGCGTCCTGCGGTGTACACGGGCGTGTGCTCGACGAAGATCACGTGTCCGGGCCGGACGCCGGTGGACACGGCTGCATGCACCGCTCGCTGGTGGTCCCATGTTTCCTGGTAGTCGCTCAGCTTCGGGTCCTCGCCGAGACCGCGGTATTCGAACGTCATGGGGGCACAAGACTCTGCCATTGCATCGGGTCCCGGCACAGGACCGGAGGAGGGCGTCGATTGCACGGAATCATTGTATCGGCGCAACAGGCGGGACCCCGTGAATCCACGACGCGGGCATGACCGCCCACGGAGGGAGCGCGCACACGTTGAAGTGGGCAACCTCCGGGGTGGGAGGATGTGCCCTGTGAGAGCCGGAGTCCTGTACAGCGTTGCCGCCTACCTGCTGTGGTCGCTGTTCCCGCTCTACTTCAAACTGCTGGCCCGCTCAGGGCCGCTGGAGATCATCGGCTACCGGGTGGTGTGCGCGCTGGTGTTCTGCGTGCTCGTCCTTGCTGTGGTCGGTGGGTGGCGGGACGTCCGGGCGTTGCTGGCCAACCGTCGGACAGCCGTGGTGCTGGCGGCTGCCGGGGTCCTGGTGAGCATCAACTGGACCGTGTACGTCATCGGCGTGAACTCCGGCCGCACCCTGGATGCCGCGCTGGGGTACTTCATCAACCCACTGGTGGCGGCGGCGCTGGGCGTACTGGTGCTGCGGGAAACCATGAGCCGCGCCCAATGGGTGGCGTTTGTGGTGGGCGCCGTCGCCTGCGTGGTCCTGGCACTCGGATACGGGAAGGTGCCGTGGATCGCCTTTGGCGTCGCGGGCAGTTTCGGGCTGTACTCGCTGCTGAAGAAGAAGGTGGGCGCGAAGGTCACGGCGTTGGCCGGCCTCACCATCGAGACGGCCACCGTCGCACCGGTGATGCTGGTCTACTTGTTCTGGCTCTGGTTCTCCGGGGGAGCGACGGTGAACGTGGCCTCGCCGTACGGCCTGCTGATGGTGGCGGCCGGCCCTGTCACGGCCATCCCGTTGCTGCTTTTCGCCGCGGGTGCCAGACGCGTCCGGCTGGTGACGCTGGGCATGATCCAGTACATCGCGCCCATCGGCCAGTTCCTCCTGGGCTGGCTCGTCTTCAACGAGCCCATGCCCCCGCAGAGGTGGGCAGGCTTCGTGCTGGTCTGGGTGGCCGTCGCGCTCTTCGTGGGCAGCGCCGTGTGGCAGTACCGCGCACAGCGCTCCGCCAGGCGCGCCGCCGGTGTGACCGGGGCCGTGCAGGGACTCTGAGCACCAGCGTTCCCCTGAGCGACATGAAACGGCCGGTGCAGGGACTCCCTGCACCGGCCGCATCTCATGTGTTGGCTGCTCGTTACAGACCGAGTTCCCCGCCGAAGTCGCCCTCTTCAAGGCGCGCCTTCAGTGTGCTGAGGAAGCGGGCTGCGAGCGCACCGTCGATGAGGCGGTGGTCGTAGCTCATGGAGAGGTACATCATGTCGCGGATGGCGATGCCGTCCTGGCCGAACTGGTCCTTCACCACCACGGGACGCTTCACCAGCGCGCCGGTGCCGAGAATGGCCACCTCGGGCTGATTCACGATGGGGGTGTCGAACAGCGTCCCGGCCGAACCGTAGTTCGTGATGGTGAACGTGCTGCCGGAGAGCTCATCCGGGCCCACCTTGCTGGCGCGGGTACGGGCTGCAAGGTCACCGATCTTCTTCGCGAGTCCGGCGAGGTTCAGATCCCCGGCGTCCTTGATGACCGGAACGAGCAGACCCCTCTCGGTGTCGACGGCGATGCCGATGTGCTCACCAT
>CBDTVQ010000468.1:0-1819 GCA_965364045.1 uncultured Tessaracoccus sp.
GGCAGGCAGAAGGTATCGGCCATCAGCGTCGTGGCCGCCGGCCGTGGCGATGCCCGCGACGCCATCGATACCGCTCGCGTAGTGGCAGAAGCTGTCTGCCAGGCGCGCGACTGGACGAACACCCCTCCCAACCTCCTGACGCCCGCCCTCTTCGCCGAGGCGGCCAAGCACAGTCTGCGCGACCAGCGCGTCACCGTTGAGGTGCTTGACGAGAAGGCATTGGAGAAGGGCGGCTTCGGCGGCATCCTTGCCGTCGGCGGCGGATCGGCACACCGGCCACGTCTCGTGCGCATGCAGTACGCCCCCCGCGGCGCCACCTTCCATCTCGCACTCGTTGGCAAGGGCATCACGTTTGATTCCGGCGGCCTCGACATCAAGCCGGCCGGTCAGATGGCCGGGATGAAGTACGACATGTCCGGCGCTGCCTCCGTGATCGCGGCCGTGCAGGCCATCGCCGCCCTCGGCATCAAGATCAAGGTGACCGCCTACGCCGCCATGGCCGAGAACATGCCGTCAGGAACCTCGTATCGCTCCGGTGATGTCATGACGATGTTCGACGGCCAGACGGTGGAGAACTCCAACACTGATGCAGAGGGCCGTCTGGTGATGGCCGATGCCATCGCACGCGCAGCTCTGGATGATCCACAACTCATCGTGGACGTCGCCACTCTGACGGGTGCCTGCATGGTTGCCCTCGGGATGCGCGTCGGCGGCCTCATGGCAAGTGACGACGAGACGGCAGATCGTCTGCTGGATGCAGCCGAGGCTGGCGGCGAGGAGTTCTGGCAGCTCCCCATCACAGAAGAGATCCGTTCCCAGCTCAAGTCCCCCGTGGCAGACATGCGCTCGGGCGGAAAGAACCGATACGGCGGAGCGCTGGTAGCCGGTGCCTTCCTCCAGCGTTTCGTCCCGGAGAAGATGGCTTGGGGCCACCTGGACATAGCTGGTCCTGCCAACAACGAGGACGCCGCATTCGGCTGCACCCCCAAGGGCGGAACCGGCGTTGCAGTGCGCACTCTGGTGGCACTGGCCCGGCAACTCTCGCTCTGACACCAGGGGCGTCGCCGGGGTCAGCCCCGTCGGCGCGCCCCGTATTCGCGCATGCGACCGGGGTAGGGCACCACACCAGCGTCGTAGGCCGGAATGTCATGGCTGGCTGCGAAGTCGTAGCCGTAGTCGATGGACGGGATGGCACGGCGCGTCGACTCCCCGGTGGCAGCCACGAGCAGGATCGACGGCTTGTTGAAGCTCGTCGGCTGTTCGAGCCAGGCCTCCACTCCCCTTCGGGTGGTCACGAAACCCGAGAGATGGTCCCGCGTCACGTCCGGGACCTCACGTGCGTCGCGGGCAACCTGTGCCTGCCGCTTCTTTCTGCTGAACCAACCCACGTCCCCAAGTATGCCGTGATTGCATGCGGGACGCATTGCGGGTCCCGACAGCGAACTCATCCCGCCCCACGGATCAGCGGAGCGGCGCGCCCAGATCCCAGTGGGAGAAACCAGGGAGCGTGGAGGCAGGTGGCGTGAAAGACTTGGCAACCATGACTGACCAATACGACGTCGCCATCCTCGGGGCCGGTTCCGCTGGCTATGCATGTGCACTACGCGCCGCTCAGTTGGGGCTGTCCGTGGCACTCGTGGACGAGGGTCCGCTGGGGGGCACCTGTCTGCATCGCGGCTGCATCCCCACCAAGAGTTGGCTGCAGGCGGCCAAGGCCCGCCAGGCCGTCATCTCTGCTCCCGCATTCGGCATCGGCGCCGAACTCGGAGACGTGGACGCCGGCGGAATTCTGGAGTACGCCACGAAGGTCGTGGCACAG
>CBDTVQ010000469.1:0-1814 GCA_965364045.1 uncultured Tessaracoccus sp.
CCGCAGCACAGCGCCAGATCCAGTCCGCCCTCGGTTTGCCGGTGGCGTACCAGAGCGCCGATGGGGCGCATGTCGAGGAACGCTCCGTCCCCGCCTCCGCAGCGCTGAACATGCCGGAGTCGTCGGTGTGGGTGTACACGCCCCCGGGGTATGACCCGGCAGGCACGATCCGGTATCCAGTGGTGTACCTGATCCATGGATACCCCGGGACCGCTGACAACTGGTTCACTGCAGGCCGGGCTGATGAGGTGCTGGATGCGATGATCCGCACGAAAGTGATTCCGCCGGTCATTGCTGTGGCGCCAGACGTCAATGGCGGAGGTATCCGTGATGGGGAGTGCCTGAATTCGCTGAATGGTGGACCACAGGTGGAGGACTGGCTGTATGAGGAGTTGGTCCCGTGGGTGGACACGTCATGGCTGACCCAAGCCGATCCACAGCACCGCATCCTCGGCGGGATGTCCGCCGGTGGGTATTGCGCCCTGGACCAGGGGCTGCGCCACCTTCAGGTGTGGGGCGGGATCGCAGCGTTGGAGGGCTATGGCGACCCGGGAAAGCCAGCCGCCACGGCCATGGGCTACGACGAGGCCGCCTTCGAGAAGGTCTCACCCAGCCACTACATCCCCACCATGGCGTTTCCCCGGACGGTCCCGATCTTCATCGACGAGGGCGGGTTGGAAGATGATAATCCTATGAGACTGGTGGCTGATGCCTTGAAGAAGCGGGGGCAGACCGTCCTGTTCCAGATTGAGGCGGGACAGGGGCACGACTGGGCCATGGCCCGGACGGGTATGCCCTACGGGCTGGCCCACGTCGTGTCAGCTTTGAAATGGAATTGAGGGCACATCATGGCAACTGAAACGTTCGATGAGAGGGTGTCCGGGTCTGAAGCTGGGGAGGAGGAGGCTCGTGTCCAGTTGGGCAGGGTGCGCAGGAATAGGCTGATCCGGCGGTGGACGGCTGCGCTGACGGTGCTGCTGGCGGTGGTCACGGTGGCGTCGGCCTTGTCGCGGCCGTTGCGGGCCCGGTTGGAGGTTCTGTTGGAGGTATTGCCATTTCCTGCCCTGCACATGGCTGCCGCCACGACGGTGTTCGTGGGGTTTGCGTTGGTGATGACAGCCCGTGGGTTGCTGCACGGCCACCGGATCGCCTGGATGACCGCGGTGGCGCTGTTGGTGGCGTCCGCCGTGCTCAACCTTGTCAAGGGCCTGGATGTGGAGGAGGGGGTTGTCAGCGCCGCTCTTGTGGCGTGGTTGGTGCTGAGCCAGCGTGCCTTCACTGTGCTGCCCACCCGTGGACAGTTGCGCCGTGCGCTGACTGTGGGAGCTGTCTCCGCAGCCGTTGTGGTGGCCATCTCGACGGTTCTTGTCATGACGATGGGGCGTCGTCAACACCCACGGGTCGGCGAGACAGTTCGGGCAGCTGCGGAGCGGCTCGGTGGCAACACACAGCTGCCGCTGGTGGGGTTGGGGCCGGCAAGTGCCCCGTTGCTGGCGGCCGCAGGAGTCGCCGTTGTGGCGGTTGCCTTGTGGCTGCTGCTCTCCCCTCGGCGATCCGTGTCGCGCACGCCGGCGGATCGCATCACAGATCGTGAACGGGCCAGGGCAGTTGTTGCCCGGCATGGCGGTGGCACCTTGGACTATTTCGCGCTGAGAGACGACAAGGAGTGGTTCTTCATCGGGAACGCGGTGGTGGCATACGCGGTACGAGGCGGCGTCTGTCTGGTCTCTCCCGATCCGATCGGACCGCGGGAGAGCCAGTATCAGACGTGGGCGGACTTCATGGATTTCGCCGCCGCCCACGGGTGGACGGTC
>CBDTVQ010000470.1:0-1809 GCA_965364045.1 uncultured Tessaracoccus sp.
CGAGCTGCAAACCATTGGTGCCACGACGCTGGACGAGTACCGCAAGCACATCGAGAAGGATGCGGCACTGGAGCGACGCTTCCAGCCGATCCAGGTGGCGGAGCCCTCCGTCGCGCACACCGTCGACATCCTCAAGGGGCTTCGGGATCGCTACGAGGCGCACCACCGCATCACCATCACGGACGAGGCACTCTCGGCCGCAGCCACCATGGCCGCCCGTTACATCCAGGATCGCTTCCTGCCGGACAAGGCTATTGACCTGATCGATGAGGCGGGCGCCCGTCTGCGCATTCAGCGCATGACCGCCCCACCGGACCTGCGGGAGTTCGACGAGAAGATCGCAGGCCTGAAGGTGGACAAGGATTCCGCCATCGACGCCCAGGACTTCGAGAAGGCAGCCAAGCTGCGCGACGAGGTTCAGCGGCTGCAAGGTCAGCGTGCGGAGAAGGAAGAGGCCTGGAAGCAGGGAGACTCGGACATTCCCGCTGTCGTCGGTGAAGAAGAAATTGCTGTTGTCCTTTCTGGTACAACCGGTATTCCGGTCTTCAAGCTCACCGAGGAGGAATCCGCTCGCCTGCTGCGCATGGAGGCCGAACTCGGCAAGCGCTACATCGGCCAGGATGACGCGGTGCATTCATTGTCCCGCTCCATCCGTCGTACCCGCGCGGGGCTCAAGGATCCCAAGCGACCCAGCGGTTCGTTCATCTTCGCCGGGCCTTCGGGCGTCGGCAAGACTGAGTTGACCAAGGCGCTCACGGAGTTCTTGTTCGGTGACGAGGATGCCCTCATTACCCTGGACATGAGCGAGTACTCGGAGAAGCACACCGCTTCACGGATGTTCGGTTCACCTCCCGGCTACGTCGGGTATGAAGAAGGTGGACAGCTCACAGAGAAGGTGCGTCGCAAGCCGTTCTCTGTGGTGCTTTTTGATGAGATTGAAAAGGCGCACCCGGACATCTTCAACTCCCTCCTTCAGATCCTGGACGAGGGACGTCTGACCGATGCCCAGGGTCGCGTGGTGGACTTCAAGAACACCGTCATTGTGATGACCACCAACCTCGGTTCCCGGGACATCAGCAAGGGCATCAACCTTGGATTCTCTGCCGCCGGTGATACCGAGTCCAGCTACGAGAAGATGAAGGCGAAGGTCTCGGACGAGCTCAAGCAGCACTTCCGTCCTGAGTTCCTGAACCGTGTGGACGAAGTGGTGGTGTTCCACCAGCTCACTCAGCAGGACATCGAGCGCATCGTGGATCTCATGGTCGCCGAGATTGAGGGTCGTCTGCAGGACCGGGACATGGGAATCGAGCTCACGTCCGCGGCCAAGGCGCTCATCGCCAAGCGTGGCTATGATCCTGTGTTGGGTGCGCGTCCGTTGCGTCGCGCGCTGCAACGGGACATCGAGGACACGCTTGCCGAGCAGATCCTGTTCGGCGAACTGGCTGCCGGCCAGATCGTGCAGGTCGATGTTGCGGACGAGGGCTCGGACCAGCCCTTCAAGTTCACCGGTGTATCCAAGAGCGAGATCCATGATCTGGAAGTGGTTGTTCCGGACTCGGAGTGATCTCCAGCACAACAACGCATGCCTTGTGGCGCGTTCCCCAGACGGGGAGCGCGCCACGACGCGCTCTCTGACGACGACGCGCAGCCTTCTCCAGTCGCGTCTCGCCCGAGGTGGGGCGAGCCACCCACCTCGGAGGCCACGAGACCAAAAGTGTCAGACCTCTCTCATGGAGTCGTTTCATGGAGCAGGGGAGGTTCACCGCAGCCGAGGCACTCGACGTGTTTGACGCCGTGATGTCATCCCTG
>CBDTVQ010000471.1:0-1807 GCA_965364045.1 uncultured Tessaracoccus sp.
CGCAACGACGAAAGGCCGGATCCATTGCGGATCCGGCCTTTCGCATTCAGCGGTCTCATGTGTCTCCACATGGTTCTGATCGTCAATACAGCCCCAAACCCCCTCTGGGCACGGCGGGACGCCAAGTAACGAACCGAAATCAACAGTGGCGAGTCACAACGGTCAGCGGCGGGAGATCTTGCCCACCAGCGCCGCGACGAGGGCTCCCAGGCCAACTCCAGTGGCAGCACCCACCCCATAGCCGAGGCCCATACCCACACGGACGCTCCTGGCTGCAACGCCCTGCTTGACCGTCGCTTCAGGATCACCCACGGTCACCGTCGCGGGGTCATAGTTGACGGCCCGCAGGCTGTCCGGATCGAGCTCCGCTGCCCAGCGCTCGGCGCGGTGGCGTGCGGCCAGAGTGGGGGCCGATACACCAGCGAGTTCGGGATGCACTTCCCCACCGGTCACGTCATCGATGCCTGTCTCGTCCTTGGGCTCCACACCTGAGGCCTTCTCGGCCTCCTTCTTCACACGATCGGCTTCCCAAGTGTCTGCGGTACCGACCCACGCCGAGATCATGAGAATGATGGTGGCGAGGAGGTTGAACACAATCATCAGGATGATGATCGGCCCGAACACCCCGGCGGATGCGTTGCCACTGAGAAGACGCACAAGAACGCTCGCCAGTTGCTGCAGCGCAGTGAGGAGCACGGCTCCGGCGAGAGTGCCCCTGATGAAGGTGCCGGGGTGCGTAGGTTCTCCGGGCAGCACGAGGAAGAGGAAGGCGAACAGCAGCCAACTGGCCAACAGACTGACCAGTAGGCCCGCCAGCGACACCAGGATGTCGATGCCGGGCACGTTCTCGGCCCCGAGCCATCTGATGATCTCCTCGGGGAAGGCCTGTCCAGCAGCCGTGACACCGACGGCTATGGCGATGGAAAGCAGTAGACCGAGAAAGATGATGAGGTTGCCGAGCAGTTCCTTGAGAAAGGGGCCCTTCTTCGCCGCCTCCGCGAAGCTGTTCTTCCACATGGCGCGAACGGCGTGCTTGAGGTTCTTCACCCAATTGGAGCCGGAGTATGCGGCAGTGAGGATGGCAATTCCGAAGACGCCCCGCCATCCCTTGAAGGTCTCCGTGACGAATTTGCTGATCGATGCTGCAAAGTCTTTGGTTTCCTTGTCCACATCGTCGCCACCGGGTACCGCTCCCAGTTGCTGCTGCAGGAAGTTCTGCACCTCCGTCAAGAGGTCGGGTCGGAAAACGGTGACGACCAGCCCCAGTACGGCGATGCCGAACAGCAGCACGGGGACCATCGACAGAATGGAAAAATAGGTGATCGACCCCGCGAACTGGGGTCCGAGACGTTTACCGAACCGCTCCAGTGCCGCCAGAATGTGCGCGACCCAAGGCTTGCGCATGAGACCCGAAATCGTTTCCTTCACGCGAGCACCTTAGCGTTTCCCGTTGCAGCAGCGAGACTTGTTGCGGTTGGATCAGACAGCGTTGTCGCGACGGCGCGCGGCCAGTTCGTCGGCGGAGTCCTCCGCGATCGTGAACCCTGCGCGCTCCGAGGGCAGGGCGCTGAGCGTTCCCTCAATCTCCTTCCACACGCTGGAGACGGAGATGAGGAACATGCCTTGGCCACCCTTGGACAGGTCGAAGAGCTCTTTTGCAGTGGTGCACTCGTACACGCTGAAACCATCCGAGAGGAGCGTGATCTCGGTGAGATCCTCCACGCCGCGAGCCCTGAGGTGGTCAATGGCCACCCGGATCTGCTGCAGGGAGATGCCCACGTCGAGGAAGCGCTTGACGACGCGAAGA
>CBDTVQ010000472.1:0-1799 GCA_965364045.1 uncultured Tessaracoccus sp.
GACTCCCTTGAATGACGAATTCATAGACCGAGACGAAGCGCTCGGCCATGCGATCGGCGCTGAGCGACGGTAGCAGGGCCGGCGCCGCTGCTGCCAACCGCTGGCGCAGGGTGGGATCGCACATTTCACTGATGCCCCGAGCCATAGATCTGATGTCCGAGCCGGTGAGGTGGGCGGACTCCGGTGACAACCCGACGGTGAGCCGGTCATCGCAGTACATCACCGGCAGGCCCGCCGCCACCGCTTCCATGATCACGAGCCCCTGAGAATCAAACCGATAGCTGCTGAGCGCCATGACATCGGCATTGCGCAACTCCGCGGCGATGGCGTCCAGGGAGCCCAGGTGGCCGCGGAAGTCGATGCGTGGATCGCCGTCGGCCAGGACCCGCAGAGCTTTGCGCTGGTCTCCGTCGCCGACGATGACGAGTTCGGCATCCGGCTCGTCGGCCTGCAGAAATGCCTGGATGAGAACGTCCAGACGCTTCTCCTTGGCGAGCCGTCCCATGGACAGGAATCTCACCTTCCCGTCACTGCGAGTCCGCTCCGCCGTGTCAATGGCGGCCTTCATGCGCTCGTTGTACCCCGTGGGCACCACGAAGGAGTTCAGGTCCTTGCCTGCGGCCTCGTTGATGAGTTCCAGCATGAATGGCGAGGGAACGGTGTGGGCGTCCACTTTTGATGCCAGGTCGGCGAAGGATGCCCAGTCCATGCGGGCCGCCAGTCCCCCGGTCTCCCGTTCACGCCGCGGCAATCGGGATCTGGGAGGCCGGCGGCCCACGGCGGCGGTGAGTACGGGATTGATGAGCCATTGGTAGGAAAGTGTTCCCCAGATGGCCCTCTTCACCGTCTGATGCGTGCCCGCGATGTTGGCATGGAACGTGTGGACATGGGGGATGCCCTGCAGTCTTGCCAGCCGGGCACCCAGTATCAGGGCGCCGCGATCCGTCTGGGTATGAATGACGTCGAATTCGGCGCAGTCACTGATGAGCTGGGCGCGGCGCTTCGAGAAGTGCATGACGCTGAGGTGCGATGAGGTGCCCTCAATGTAGATCGTGGGGCACTCGATGGTCCGGCAGCCCCGTGGCTTCTGGAGGTGCCGGTCCGGTGCAATGAGTGTCACCTCATGGCCCAGCTGCACCAACTTCTCCAGCTGTGTTTCGACGGAACGGGCGACTCCCCCCGAGGAGGGATAGAAGTCATCCAGCACGAGAGCGATCCTCATCGGGGATCAAAGCTGAAGAGCGGAACCACCATTTCCTCGGCCGTCAAGGAGCCGTGCATGCCCACGAGGGAGAACTCGCCCGGGAAGGCCGCTGTCATCACTCCCCAGTCCTGACGCATGGCCACCAGGACATCGCCGATGCGGGGCACCACCCGACGGTCCACGCTCGGTCCGAACCAGCCGGCGTCCAAGGCCTGGTTGCGGGTGACGACGTGTGCCCTCTCCCCGAGGAACTCACCCCAGGCCGCAGCAATGCGAGTGGGCTTTTCGCAGTACAGCTGACGAAAACGGGGCTCACCACCAATGTGGCGACAGCCACTGAGAGCAGGTTCATCCTCTGCAACAATTTTGCGTTCATCGGGCACGTTCACCATGCCATGGTCCCCGGTGACGAGCAGGCAGGTGTCGGACGGCAGTTGGGCCGCGAGATCCGCGACCATCTCATCCACCTGGACCAGTCGCTCCAGCCATTGCCAGGAGCCCACCCCATAGCCGTGTCCGTCGTGGTCGAGCATCCGCTCGTAGCAGTAGACCACTTGATTCGTGGTCAGGGATTCGCGCACGAGATCGATGAAGT
>CBDTVQ010000473.1:0-1793 GCA_965364045.1 uncultured Tessaracoccus sp.
AAAGTGCAACATCATGTGTGACTCCACCTGCGACTTCACGGCCGCCCAAGCAGCCGAGAAGAACGTTCGCATCCTGTCGTTCCACTACGTCGAGGCGGACCGCCCCGACGGCGGCCTTTCCGGCGACGACGACCTCTTCCAGTCCCGCAGCGCCCACGAGTTCTACACCCTGGAGGGCGCCACCGCGCTGCGTTCGGCGCTCGAGAAGTTCGACGGCGGAAAGCTGGTGGTGCACCTCAGTGAGATGCCGATCAAGTGCCCCGTGGCGCCGTTGGAGTTCGCACTGCTGGCCGAGGACCACTTCCGCAGGAGGCGGATCCGGCACAAGGTCGACATCACCTTCGTCACCCCGCTGGACGGGGCGTTCACCAAGCCGGTGGCGTCGAAGGCGATTGGCGATCTGTTTGAGGCGCGCAGCATCCGGATCACCCCGGACTTCGTCATCGATCGTGTGGATCCTGACGCGAAACAGCTCGTGTCCTACGACGGGCGCACCGTCGACTTTGACCTGCTGGTCTCCGTGCCGGTCAACATGGGGGCGCAGTTCGTGATCGATTCCGGGCTGGGTGATGACCTGGGCTTTGTGCCGGTGGACAAGCACACTCTGCGATCCGACGCACACGAGAACATCTTCGTGGTCGGGGACGCCACCAACGTCCCCACCTCCAAAGCCGGTGCGGTGGCCCACTTCGAGGCGGATCACTTCGTGGACAACTTCCGCAATGCCGTCGCCGGTCGACCAATGACCAGTTCCTTTGACGGACACGCCAACTGTTTCGTGGAGTCAGGCCGCGGCAAGGCGATGCTGCTCGACTTCAACTACGACACCGAGCCTCTGACCGGAACCTATCCCTACCCCGTGGTGGGCCCCTTCACCCTGCTGGGGGAGTCGCGGCTGAACCATCTGGGCAAGCTTGCCTTCGAACAGATCTACTGGAAACTGCTGCTGCCCGGCCACCACCTTCCTGTGCCCACCGTGATGTCCATGTCCGGCAAGAACCCGGCAGAGAAAGCCTGAGGAGGCGCCATGCCCACCAACGTCCTGGATGGCCGGGAATTCGAGGTCAACGACGAGGGGTTCTTCACCAGCCGTGACCAATGGGATGAAGAGCTGGCGGTGAAGCTGGCCGCACTGGTCGGCCTCGAGGAGATGAGCGAGGCCCACTGGAAGGTCTTGCGGTTCCTGCGTGAGGATTCTGCCGTCACCGGTGTCACGCCGACCCTGCGCAGGCTGCAGACCGCCGGGGGTTTTGACATCCGTGACCTGTACCAACTGTTCCCCGGCAAACCAGCCAAGAAGATGTCCTACCTGGCGGGGCTGCCCAAACCCGTCGGTTGTGTGTGAGGAGATACGACATGCGAGAGATTCCCGAGGGATTCATTCTTCCCGACTTCGGTGACCGCAAACGGTCCACGACTCCGACGGACAAACCCGGCGAGGCCGCCACCGGGGGGTACTCCGGGCCGCGCAAGCTTGCGATCATCTGTTCCAAGGGCAACCTGGACATGGCTTACCCGGGCCTGATCATGGGCAACGCCGCCCTGAGTGAGGGGGTGGAAGTCCACATCTTCTTCACGTTCTGGGGCCTCGACATCGTCAACAAGAAGACCAACGGCAAGCTGAAGTTCACGATGCTGGGCAACACCGCCATGCACATGTCCGACCTGGGCCACCTGAAGCCGGGTCTGGAACACGTCTCCATGCCGCAGATCATGGGACAGCTCCCGGGAATGACGGGTATGGCCACCAAGATGATGAAGAAACAGATGGCTGACCTGGACATTCCTGAAAT
>CBDTVQ010000474.1:0-1775 GCA_965364045.1 uncultured Tessaracoccus sp.
TCAGGAAGCGGTCTGCCCACTTGCTGATGTCGTTCTCCGCCACCTGCTTCTTCAACGAACGCAGACGGCGACGTTTGTTCTGCGTCGTGTCCGTGGCTGCATGCATGATTGCTTCCTTCATGCCGTCCAGGTCATACGGGTTCACCATGTATGCCTGTCGCAATTCGCGAGCTGCACCCGCGAATTCGCTGAGCACCAGTGCGCCGTCGCGTCCCGTGTGGCAGGCGAGATATTCCTTCGCGACCAGGTTCATGCCGTCCCGCAGCGGTGTGACCAGCATGACGTCTGCCAGCAGGTACATGGCGGCGAGTGTGGAGCGGGGGAAGGACTGGTGGCGGTAGACGATTGGTGGCCTGCCAACACCGCCGACCTGTGAGTTGATCCGGCCCACCAGGAGGTCAATGTCGTCACGCAATTTTCGGTATTCGTCGACACGTTCCCGCGAAGGTGTGGCCACCTGCAGGAAGACGACGTCGTCGGGATTGAGCTTCCCCTCTGCAAAGAGTTCGCCCATTGCCCGCACACGCTGGCGAAGACCCTTGGTGTAGTCCAGGCGGTCAACGCCCAGCACGATCATGGACGGATGACCGAGCTCCTCGAGGAGGGCCTCCGCCTCTGCTTTGGTCTCCTCGGATTGGGCGAGGTCAGAAAAGCTCTTGCTGTCGATGGAGATGGGGTAGGCCCGTGCCACGCACTCGTGGTGCCCATTCCTTTTGACGATGGCGCGATCGCGTTCCACCTTGTGCTCGGTCCTGCGCCGCACCAGTCGAAGGAAGTTGCTGGAGCCACCGGGCATCTGGAAGCCCACGAGGTCGGCTCCGAGAAGCCCCTCGAGGATCTGTCGACGCCAGGGAAGCTGCTGGAAGAGTTCAAGGGGAGGGAAGGGGATGTGGAGGAAGAAGCCGATGTTGAGATCCGGGCGGAGCTCGCGCAGCATCCGCGGCACCAACTGCAACTGGTAGTCCTGCACCCACACCGTCGCGCCGTCAGCGGCGACCTCTGCGGCGCGTTCCGCGAAGCGCTGGTTCACGCGCTGGTAGGCGTCGAACCATTCGCGGTGGTACTCGGGGAAGGCGACGGCGTCGTGGTAGAGCGGCCACAGGGTGGCGTTCGAGAAGCCCTCGTAGTACTCCTCAACTTCTTGGGCCGACAACGGTACGGGTTCGACGGTGTAGCCATCATGCTCGAAGGCCTCGACCTTCTCGTCGGGCGCACCGTGCCAACCCACCCAGGCTCCGCCTCGCTGCTTCATCACGGGTTCAAGGGCGGTCACGAGGCCACCGGGAGCTGTCTGCCAGTCGACCTCGCCGTCCTCCCGGACGATGCGATCCACTGGAAGTCGATTGGCCACAACCAAGAAAGTTGCACCTTGGGTCGACGATGGGCCTGTTTTCTCCACTGTTCCTCCTGAAGTCATCCACCACTCTATCGAAGGCGCTTGTCACCTCGGATGGGAGCCGCACGTGGCAGGCTGGGGCCATGACATCTCGGTTGTGGGAAACCAGCACTGCTCAGGGAGAGCGTTTCATCGAGGCGTTCGTTGAGAACCCTGACGGTGCATTGTTGGCCTTTGACTTCGACGGCACTCTAGCCCCCATCGTGGACGATCCGGAGGACTCACGGCTGCACGACGGTGCCGCCGAGGCACTGGCCGCCATCGGTGACAGAGTGGCGCAACTTGCGATCATCACCGGCCGCGGCGTCAATGCGGTCCGGAGGCTCGGTGAGCTCGACTCCCGCCATGGACTGTCATCGCTCGTGGTCCTCGGACAGTA
>CBDTVQ010000475.1:0-1775 GCA_965364045.1 uncultured Tessaracoccus sp.
AACCGAACTCGTTGTTGGTGCCATACGTGATGTCGCACAGGTATGCCTCGCGCCGTTGCTCCGGGGTCATGGACGCCAGAATGACGCCCACCGTCAGACCCAGGAAGTGGTGGATCCGGCCCATCTGCTCCGACTGGTACTTCGCAAGATAGTCATTGGTGGTGACGATGTGTACGCCCTCGCCCGTCAGAGCGTTGAGGTAGGACGGGAGGGTACCAACAAGTGTTTTTCCCTCGCCCGTCTTCATCTCGGCGATGTTGGTCCAGTGCAGTGCTGCACCACCCATGATCTGCACGTCAAAGAGACGTTTCCCGAGCACACGCACGGCGGCTTCACGAACAGTGGCGAACGCTTCCGGCATGATCGAGTCCAGCGATTCGCCCTCGTCGAGTCGCGCCCGCAGCTCGTCGGTCTGCGCCCGGAGCTGCTCGTCGGACATCGCCTGGTAGTCCTCCTCGATGGAGTTCACCCGGTCGGCCACCTTCGACAGCTTCTTCAGCTGCGTCCCGGCCCCGATGTTGCTCAAGAAGTCCATGAATCCCACGGTGTGTTTTCCTTCTGTTGGGTTCTCTGGTTGGCCTCGCTCCCCACGGGGGCGCACCTCGCGTCATCCTACCCAGCAGTCGCCGGGCACCCAAAGACGCCCGTGCTTGAATGCACGGGCGTCATGGATGATCCAGTCCGGGTCGGCCTCCCCGGGATGCGGCTCAGTGGACGTTGAGGTGGATCACACCGTAGTTGTAGGCCTTGCGGCGGTAGACCACCGATGGCCTGCCTGTTTCGGCATCCTGATAAAGGAAGAAGTCGTGACCCACCAGCTCCATCTCATCCAGAGCCTGTGCAAGAGACAGCGGAGTGGTGTCAAAGGACTTCTCCCTGACCACGAGCGGACCGTCGCCGTCCACGACCATGCCCGCCACCTCGTACCTGTCCTCGCTCGAGTCAGCGTCGTCAGTCGGGGGCGTTGAGAACTGTGCCGGCTCGAGGGCGGAGGCCACACGCAGGCCCTGATGGGTCTTCCTGCGGTCTGCTGCCTTCCTGAGCTGCGATTTGAGCCGGTCGAAGGCCAGATCGAACGCCGAGTTCTTGTCGCCCGCTTTGGCTTCTGCCCGGATGACTGGTCCGCGACTTCGCATGGTGATCTGCACCTCCATGGCATCGGAGGGATTCTTGCTGTTGTCGGCGGAGAACTCGACCTCGACACGGATGACGCGATCGCGCAGTCTTTCCACCGTGGCGATGCGATCAGTTACCAGATCCTGCAGATCAGGACCAACGGTGCAGTGTCGACCTGTGACGACGATGTCCATGGTTTCTCCTCTTCTGGGTCCCGCCGAGGGACTTCATTCCGCGAAACCGAATACCCCTGTCGGGCAGCCGGTTGTGATCTTGCTTGGCGCGTGGCCACACGGACCACGCGAGCAGAGCCACGTCACGAGGCGGCAAGGCTTATGCCGATCGATGATAGCTGCAATCTGCATACCCTTAAGTTACTCAACTCCGGGACCGGCCGGGGTGAAATCCTCGCTCGGGGTGTCTGAGTGTCTGTCGGCGTCCCCGATGACAGCCCCACCGAGCACGATAGCGCCAGCCACTTCCAGTGCGCGGGCGGCTTCGGTGAGACTCGCACCTGTGGTGCAGACATCATCGACGATGACAACGGCTCCCGGACGCCCACGAGCTCGCATGCTCCCGGCGACGTTGAGTTGTCTCCCGGCCGCGCCCAGGCTCCGTTGGTCCAAGCCCCGAAGATCACGGCCCAGATGAGCCCTCCA
>CBDTVQ010000476.1:0-1773 GCA_965364045.1 uncultured Tessaracoccus sp.
GCCCATGGCTGCCTCTAGTGTGGATGTGAAACCCGAGAACCACAGGAGATCATGATGCGTCGCCCGATCATCGCCCTGGCCGCTGCCGCATGCCTGGCCACGCCGGGACGAATCACCGGCTGGAAGCTGCAGTACGACCGCGACCACACGGCCTATGAGTCTGACAGCGAGGACTCATCCGGCGACGAGATCGAGGTGGAGATCAACGTCGACACCGGCCGGGTACAGATCGACGACTGACTTTCCCACCCCACAACAAAGGAGTCACCTTGAACATGTCCAACAGCAATGCAGTTTCGCGCAGGACCCGGGCCGTGGCCGCCCTGGAGCCCGGCCCCGTCGATGCCGCGCCGTCCTTCGTCGACGTGGAGATTGATCTCGAGCCCCTGAGCACCCATGACCTTCTCGTGGAGGTCCGCGCAGTCTCGGTGAATCCAGTCGACCTGAAGATCCGGGTGGCCTTCGACAAGGCAACGGCCCCGAAGGTTCTGGGCTACGACGCCGCCGGCGTGGTGGAGGCGATCGGCGACGGCGTGACGGCTTTCGCCGTCGGCGATGAGGTCTACTACTCCGGCACGCTGGCCCGGCAGGGCACCAACGCCGGTCATCACCTCGTGGATTCCAGGATCGTCGGCCACAAGCCAGCGTCCCTCAGCTTCGCCGAGGCCGCCGCAGTCCCTCTGACAACCATCACGGCATGGGAGACGCTGTTCGACCTCATGCGACTCACCCCTGACAGCTCCGGGACACTCCTCGTGATGGGTGGCGCCGGCGGCGTCGGCTCGATGGTGACGCAATTGGCGCGACAACTGACCGGAGTGACGGTCATCGCCACCGCCTCCCGTGACGAATCCAGGGAATGGGCCACGAGGATGGGCGCTCATCACGTGGTGGATCATCACGACCTGAAGGACGAGGTCACTCGCGTGGCGCCCGACGGAGTCCACCACGTCTTCTCGTCGTTCACTGCAGGGAACGAGCAGACCTACGCCGACCTCATGCCCGTCCACGGACAGGTGGTGGCCATCGACGGCCCCCAGGGTTTCGACATCTCACCCCTGAAGCAGAAAGCGCAGACCTGGCACTGGGAATCCATGTTCGCGCGGCCGCTCTTTCAGCCGGAGAGCACGGCCCAGCAGACACTTCTGGACGAGGCGTCCCGGCTGTTCGACGCTGGCGTCCTGAAATCAACGCTCACGACGACGTTGCAGGGCATCAACGCCGACACGCTGCGTGAGGCCCATCGTCGCTTGGAGGGTTCCACCATGGTGGGAAAGCTCGTCGTCGAGCACTGAAGCGCTGTCCCGCTCCAACAAAGGTCCAGTGCCTGTGCCGTCCACCAGCACGGAATCGCCGGTGACATCCACGACATGGGATGTCACCGGCGATCGCTTGGTGCCTCTAGCCGTTGCGTTCGTTCAGCACCGCCCTGGCCGCCGCGAAGCGGGCGATCGGCACCCGGAACGGTGAGCAGGACACGTAGTTGAGGCCCACGGAGTGGAAGAACTCGATGGAATCCGGATCCCCTCCGTGCTCGCCACAGACGCCCACCTTCAGCTTCGGTTTGACGCTTCGACCCCGCTCCGTGCCCATGCGCACCAGCTGGCCGACGCCGTCGACGTCGATGGACTCGAACGGGTTGCGCTCCATCACGTGGTCCACCACGTAGTTGGTGAGGAACCCATTCTCCGCATCGTCGCGGGAGATGCCGATGGTGGTCTGGGTGAGGTCGTTGGTGCCGAAGCTGAAGAAATCGGCGTACTCAGCGATCTC
>CBDTVQ010000477.1:0-1769 GCA_965364045.1 uncultured Tessaracoccus sp.
AGAGGTGGAGAGTGCCAGACCAGCAGACATGTTCAAGGCCCTGAAGAAGCGGGACGTCCTGGTCCAGCATCCCTACGACTCCTTTGCGACGTCCGTGCAGCGGTTCATCGAACAGGCGGCGAGCGACCCGGCCGTGTTGGCCATCAAGCAGACCCTGTACCGGACTTCAGGGGATTCCCCCATCGTCGATGCCCTCATCGAAGCCGCCGCCATGGGTAAGCAGGTACTCGCCGTGGTGGAGATCAAGGCACGCTTCGACGAGCAGACCAACATTGGTTTCGCTCGGGTTCTGGAGAAGGCCGGCGTCCACGTGGTCTACGGCATGGTGGGCCTCAAGACCCACTGCAAGCTGGCACTCGTGGTCCGGCAGGAGAGCGACGGCAGCCTGCGCCGCTACGCCCACATCGGCACGGGTAACTACAACCCCAAGACCGCCCGCCTGTATGAGGACATGGGGTTGCTGACCAGCAATCCCATCATCACCGACGACGTCGCCAGGCTGTTCAACCATCTCTCCGGAATGACACAGGAGACGAACTATCGCCGCCTGTTGGTTGCACCCCACGGCATTCGGTCGGGCCTGCTGGATCTCATCTCCCGGGAGGTGCAGAACCATCGCGCCGGGCTGCCCGCCGGCATTCGCCTGAAACTGAACTCAGTGGTGGACGAGACACTCATCGACGCGCTGTACCGAGCCTCGCAGGCCGGGGTACCCGTGGACATGTGGGTGCGAGGCACCTGCACCATCCGCCCGGGGGTACCGGGGCTGAGCGAGAACATCCGCGTGCGCTCCATCCTGGGGCGCTTCCTTGAACACTCCCGGCTGTTCTGCTTCGCGGGAGCCGGCACACCGATGGTTGGCATCGGTTCTGCAGACTTGATGCACCGGAACCTCGATCGTCGCGTGGAGGCCATCGTCTCACTGGGTACTCCCAGCCATGTGCAGCAGATAGAAGAGCTGTTTGATCTGGCATTTGCGCCGGATGTGGTCCATTGGGAACTGATTGACAACACCTGGACCGCCCATACGACTGACGCGGAGGGCAACCCGTTGGTGGACCTGCATGAGGATCTGATCCGCCAGTCCAGACAGCGCCGCAAACGATGAGCAGGAAGCCCGACGTTGTCGCAGCCGGCGGCGTGGTGCTGCGCACCCATCACATCAAGGGCCAGCAGGTGTTGCTCATCCACCGCGAATCCTACGACGATTGGTCCCTGCCCAAGGGCAAGGGACTCAGCGACGAGTTGCTTCCCGAGACGGCCATCCGGGAAATCCGGGAGGAAACCGGCGTGACGGCGTGTCTGGACCTCAGGCTTCCGACGCAGAAGTACACCGTTTCCAAGGGCCTGAAGGCAACCCATTACTGGCGGGCAGGCGTGGTGGAGCAGCGTCCGCGCAAGCCTGACAAGGAGGTCCAGAAGGTCAAGTGGTTCTCCATCGAGGAGGCGCTGGGCAAGCTCACCTACCCCGCAGATCGCGAGGTGGTGAACGCCGCCATGGATCTGCCGTCGACGAACGTTTTGATGCTCATCCGCCACGGCAAGGCGATGCTGCGCAAGGACTGGAGCGGGCCGGACCAGAAGCGTCGCCTCGGCGGCCGCGGCCGCAAGCAGGCGAATAGACTCAAAGACCTGCTGGACGCTTTCTGCATAGAGCGCCTGGTGAGTTCATCGTCCACCCGCTGCTTCCAGACGCTGGAGCCCTTCGCTGAGGCCCGACGCCTGTCCATTCGCAAGGTGGACATCCTGACGGAGGAAGAGGGCACCCA
>CBDTVQ010000478.1:0-1769 GCA_965364045.1 uncultured Tessaracoccus sp.
TGATGGAGGCCGGTTCGGTCACCCTGCAGGTGGCCTACTTCAAAGCGACGCGGGGAAAACGGATCTTCAAGATGTCGCCCATCCACCACCACTTCGAACTACTGGGATGGCAGGAGGTCACGGTCACCATCAGGTTCTGGATCATCGGCGGTCTCTGTGTGGCTCTGGGGGTCGGAATCTTCTATGCGGAATGGGTGATCGGATCGTGACGCTCGACTGGATCGAGACCGCAGACCGTCTGAGTGACTGGCCCTCGGCCCACGTGGTGGTGGCTGGCCTGGGCATCTCCGGCTTTGCCGCTGCAGATGGCCTGATTTCGCTGGGCGCGCGGATCACCGTGCTGGATGAATCAGAAAAGCACACGGAGAAGGCCGGGTTGCTGGAGATGCTGGACGTCACCGTCCGGCTGGGCGCCGGCGCCACTGCGACGCTGCCCGAGGATGTTGATCTGGTGGTCACCTCGCCGGGCTGGCGCCCGAACGCACCGCTGCTGCTGCAGGCGGCTGAACGCGGTGTTCCCATCTGGGGCGAGACCGAACTGGCGTGGCGCATGATGCACCCGGATCGCGTCGTGCCCTGGCTGGCCGTCACCGGTACCAACGGCAAGACCACCACCACCCAGATGCTGGAGTCCATGCTGCGCGCCGGTGGCCTCACCACGGCCGCCGTCGGCAACATCGGACGACCCATCGTGGAGGCGATCCTCGACGACACCGCCTATGACGTCCTGGCAGTGGAGCTCTCCAGCTTCCAGCTGCACTGGATGCACACGGTGGAGATGCACTCGGCCGCCATCCTGAACCTGCACGCGGACCATCTCGAGTGGTACGACGGCGAGGACGGCTACGAGCGCTACGTCGCCGACAAGGCCAAGATCTACGCCGGGGTTCGCCACGCGGCGATCTACAACGTGGCTGAACAGGCCACGGAGAAGCTCGTGGAGGACGCGGAGGTCACCGAGGGTGCGCGCGCCATCGGATTCACCACCGGCATTCCGGGCCCGAGCATGCTTGGGGTGGTGGACGACCTCCTGGTTGACCGGGCGTTCGTGGCCCAACGCAAGGATTCTGCGCTGGAGGTGGCGAAGCTGTCCGACGTCACCCCCTACGCCCCGCACAACGTGGAGAACGCGCTGGCCGCGGCCGCCCTGGCCCGCAGTTTCGGGGTGCCTGCCAAGGCCATCGCGCAGGGGCTGCAGGACCTCCAACTCGCAGGACACCGCATCCAGACCGTGGCAACCGCTGACGGCGTGACGTGGATCGACGACTCGAAGGCCACCAACCCACACGCGGCAAACTCAGCCATGTCCGCGTTTCCGTCCTTCGTGTGGATCGCGGGTGGGCAGGCCAAGGGCACCACCTTCGACGAACTCATCCAGGAACACAGCCACCAGATGCGCGGCGCCATCGTCATCGGCGTCGACAGGCACCAGGTGGCGGACTCACTTTCACGACACGCGCCCGAGGTCCCGGTGCACGTCCTCGACTCCACCGAGAGTGGGGTCATGGATGAGGTGGTGGCACTGGCGGCGCAGATGGCAGGGGACGGTGACGTGGTCCTCCTGTCGCCCGGCTGCGCCAGCCTGGACATGTTCTCCGGGTATGACGACCGAGGTGAGCAGTTCTCGCACGCCGTGCGACAGCATCTTCACCACCCCAGTACCGACAACTGATACCGAAGGGACACCTGTCAAGCATGGCCATCGCCACCGACACTGCTTCGCCTCCGCGCCAGGCGGCGACACCCTCGGGTCTCCGTGTTCTCGTGGC
>CBDTVQ010000479.1:0-1763 GCA_965364045.1 uncultured Tessaracoccus sp.
CACGAGGATGACCTTGTCCGTGCCGTCGGTGTAGGTGGTGGTGAGGATGTCACGGTCGCCGTTGGAAGCTCTGGGGGTGGTGTTCACCTCGCCGCGGACGAGCGGCCCCATCTGGGTGGGCGCCTCAAGATCCCAGAGTGTCTCATCAATGCTGGGCGTGGAAGCAGGCTCATTGGAGCCTGCTCTGCCGAGGCTCAGACCAAGCCACAATGACAGCAGGAGAAGCACGAGCACTATCAGCAGCCCGACGATCTTCACTCCCCGCGGAATGCTCGGCGGATCCACCACCTGTGCTGACGGCGTCAACAATTCCTCTGTGGTGGGCCGGGGCACATTTCGCCACTGCCCCTCATCATCCGTCATGGATGCTGAGGCATCCATGGGTGCTTCGTGGTCCTCTTGAGGCTCACCCATGTCAGATCAGTTCGTCGATGACCTTTTTCAAGGCGTTCTTGGACTTTCCGCCCGAGAGCGACTTGGCCACCCGGCCTGCCTTGAAGAACTGCAGAGTAGGAAGGCTGAGAATGCCCTGCTGCGCTGCGAGCCCCGGTTCGGCGCTGGTGTCCACCTTCACGAACTTCACCTGGCCCTCGTAGGTGCGGGCCAACTCGTCGATGATGGGGGAGAGCTGCTTGCACGGGGCACACCAGTCCGCCCAGTAGTCCACCACCACGAGTTCGGGCGCCATGAGCACCTCGTCGGCGAAGGTTGCCTCCTTCACATCTTTCACTGCCATGTGGTCACTCCTTCTTCACGGCTGTTCAGCCTCGCCAGTCTAGTCTGCGGTCAGGATGTGGGCGCTGCTGTGGTGGCAACGTCGTCGAGTGCCGCCAGGTACTTCTCGGCGTCCAGTGCGGCCGAGCAGCCGGTGCCGGCCGCGGTGACGGCCTGCCTGTAGGTGTGGTCCACCAGGTCGCCGCAGGCGAAGACGCCCACGAGATTGGTACCGGTGCTGCCGGGCTGGGTGAGGACGTAGCCCTCGTCGTCGAGCTCCACTGAACCCTTGATGAGCTCGGAGCGGGGATCGTGCCCCACAGCAATGAAGAGTCCCTGCATGGGGACCTCGCGCGTCTCCCCCGTCACGGTGTCCGTGAGGGTGAGACTCTCCACGGACTTCTCCCCACCGATGCCGGAGACCGCTGAGTTCCAGGCGAACTCGATCTTGGGATCGCGCTCGGCGCGACCGGCCATGATGGCGGAGGCGCGAAGTTCTTCGCGACGGTGGATGACAGTTACCTTGCTGGCGAAGCGGCTCAGGAAGGTCGCCTCCTCCATCGCGGAGTCGCCGCCGCCCACCACGGCGATCTCCTTGTTGCGGAAGAAGGCGCCGTCGCAGGTCGCGCACCAGGAGACACCCCGGCCGGAGAGTCGTTCCTCATCCGGCAGGCCCAGTTTGCGGTAGCCGGACCCCATAGCCAGGATGACCGACCGGGCCTTCCAGATGGTGCCATCTGAATCGGTGACCTCTTTGACGGCTCCATCGAGCTTCAGTTCGATGGCGTCGTCGGTGATGATCCGGGTGCCGAAACGCATCGCCTGTGCACGCATCTGGAACATGAGGTCGGGGCCCATGATGCCTTCGGCGAAGCCGGGGTAGTTCTCCACCTCAGTGGTGTTCATGAGTGCGCCGCCGGAGTCCAGGGAGCCTTCGAACATGACGGGTTCCAGCGCGGCGCGCGCCGCGTAGATGGCCGCCGTGTATCCGGCCGGTCCTGACCCGACGATGATGACGTCGTGGATACCCTCTGACATGCATGACTCCT
>CBDTVQ010000480.1:0-1747 GCA_965364045.1 uncultured Tessaracoccus sp.
TCCGGCAGCTCGACGGACCCGGTCGAGGGGTCCAGCACATGCATGTGGACCATGCCCCCGGATGTTGTGTAGGCCCGTGGGACGCCCGTCTCTTCCGAGCTGCGGATCCAGGGGCGGGTGCCGTACACGGCGTGTCCGTTGTCCTGCAACCAGGTCCCCAGTTCCCGCATGGCGGCCCGTTGCAGTTCCGGAATGGAACCATCTGCTCGTGGCCCCACGTTGATCAACAGGTTGCCGTTCTTGCTGACCACGTCGACGAGCAGCCTGATCAGCTCGGCCCCGGACAGGCTGTGCCGCTGGTCCTCTGACTGGTTGTACCCGAAGGAGAACCCCAGGCCGCGTGTGGATTCCCAGACCTTGTCCTGGATCCCCTCCACCAAGGAGTATTCCCGGGTCAGGTGGCCGTGATACGGCACACCCCATCGATCGTTGACCACGCCTTCGGGAACGGATGCGAAGTAGCGGCGAAGCAGTGCCGCCACACCATAATCCTCAAGGCCCTTGCCCCCGTCAGGCCACTCGATGTCGTTCCACAGCACGTCGGGGGAGAACCGCTGGATGAGCTCCTCCAGCTGGGTGGCGCTGTAGCGGGCGAACCACTCGTCGTGGCGACGGTGCCGGAAGAGGTCCGTATCTGACTCGATGGGGGGAAAGTCGCTCACGTGCCAATCGAGGGCGCCCGAGAAGTAGACACCGAAGCGGGCCCCAGCTGATCTGGTGGCTTCGTGGAGCTCTGCCACCAAGTCCCGGCGGGGGCCACGTTTGGCCGTGTTGAAACCGGTGGTGGCGGTGTTCCACAGGCAGAAGCCCTCGTGGTGCTTGGTGGTGGGCACGATGTAGCGGGCGCCTGCGCCGACAAGCTCCGCCACGAAGCTGTCGGCGTCAAACGCGTCGGCCTGCCACAGATCAGCCAGATCCTCGTAGCTGGTTCCGGTGCCGAACACTTCCTGGTGCCGACGCCACGTCGGGCTCCCCGGAATGCGCACGGTGTTGCCGTACCACTCCGCGTACTGGTGGTGGGCGTAGGAGTCCTCCACGGGCATCATGCCCTGTTCGTGGGCCGTCGCCCATGCCGGGACCGAGTACAGGCCCCAGTGGACGAAGAACCCCAGCTTGGCATCGCGGTACCAGTCGGGAACGCCTTGGGTGGGGTAGACGGGCGCGTCTGCGCCGAAGTCCGGTCCCGTGCGGGTCTCAAAATTCAACATGTGGGCCTCCTCAGCGACGCGTGACGACGGGGGTCAGGTCTGGATCCGTGATGCTCGTGTCGAAGGGATGGACCCCTGGCGCAAGGTGGTGATGTCCGAGCCGCAAGAGGTCCTGGTCCACGCCCCCGGGGGTCAGCGCGAGGATCCAGCCGCTGGCAAGCTCATGCAATTCGGGCTCGAGATATCCGATCTTCACGATGAGGACATCGGCGGCGGCAGGTTCAAGGCCCAGCATCTGGAAGTCGCGCAACTTGTGAAACGGCTTGCGTCGCTCCGTGATGATCGCGTGCATGCTGCCGCTCCGGATGACCGCCTGCATCCCGGCCTGCGGGTCGCCATCCGTCAGCGAGAACACCTCGCCCGTGATGGAAACCGGACCGCGGTGAGTGGCGTCCACACGACCCCCCACCTCAAGCGTCACCGTGGCCCCGAGGCCCGCTTCCACGGCCTTGCCCACGGCGTCCGCATCAAAGATGGACGCGTGAATGACGCACTGGCCGGGCTCGCGCAGTTCTGGGCGCTCGAGCAGTTCACCCAGG
>CBDTVQ010000481.1:0-1742 GCA_965364045.1 uncultured Tessaracoccus sp.
ATTTCGGCATTGGTGAGTCCTTGGGCGACGGTGACCGCAACCTCCTCCTCCCGTTCGGTGAGCGGCACCACGAGGGGACGCGGCCGACGTGGCGCTGACTCCGCGAAGCGTGCGAGCAACCGGACGGTCACGCTGGGCGTGATGAGGGCGTCTCCCTCAGCAGCCGCGTGGACGGCCTGCACGAGCAACTCGGGTCCGGCATCCTTCAATAGGAAGCCCCTGGCGCCTGCCCGCAGGCCCTCGGTCACGTATTCGTCGGTGTCGAAGGTGGTGATGAGCACGACGGCCAAGGGGTCCGCCACGCCCTCGCCGGCCAGCCGACGCGTGGCTTCGATACCGTCCATGCGCGGCATCCGGATGTCCAACAGACACACGTCGGGCCTCAGTCGTCGGGCGAGCTCGACCGCCTGCTGGCCGTCCGCTGCCTGACCCACGACTTCGATGCCCGGCTGGTTGTTCAGAATCGCCGTCAGTCCTGCCCTGACGATGTCCTGATCGTCGGCGATGAGCACGCGGATGTTCACGGCCGGCCTCCGTCCCGGGGTATGACGGCCTCGACCTGCCAGCCACCCTCTGGGAGCGGCCCGGCTCGCAGGGATCCGCCGAGCAGAGTGACCCTTTCTGTCATGCCGACGAGTCCGTAGCCGGGTGGGCGCGCCGCGGAGGAGAGGGATTCCCCATCGTCAGTGACCGTCGCCCGTACTTCACGGGGGCCTGCGTCGAGAAGGACGTGGATCCGCGTGGGGTGGGCGTGCCGTCGAGCGTTGGTGACGGCTTCCTGCACCACTCGGTGGATCGCCGTCAGAACTGCGGGTCTGACGGTTTCGAGGTCGTCGTGAAGCTCCACCTCCACGACTGGCCGCATCATTGATCCTCCGGGCGTCGCCATGGCGACGATGTCGTCCACACCATGGGGTAGTGACGGGTTGGGGGTGCCAGCTTCGCGTCGCAACGTCGTGACCATGGAGCGCATCTCGATCAGGGTCCGCGACGCCTCCTGCTCGATGATCCCGAGGGCGCCCACGGCGCCGGCGACGTCGCCCGCCGATGCCAGGACGCGGCCGGCCTGCGCCTGGACGGCGATACCTGAGACGTGGTGGGCCACGGTGTCATGAAGCTCCCGGGCGAGGCTCTCGCGCTCCAAGGACCGGATGTGCTCAACCTGCTGGGTCCAAATGATGGCGCGGTATCGCATGGCAAGACCGAGGGCGGCGGCCAGCAGAAGCACCAGGGCGCCGCCGATCGCCTCCTCGAACCCCGCGACATCGGTTGTGACGCTGGATGCCCACAGCAATGCCACCAGACCCATTCCGATGATCGTGCCGAGCGTGTCTGCCCATCGGGGGAGGGAGTACACCAGGACGAGCACGAAGCCGCCTGCGTACAGTGAGATCGGCGTGCCCGTCATGGCCGTTGCAGCCACATCCAGGAGCCCGAACGCGCAGACGATCACCACGATTGCGATGAAGGGACGCCTACGTCTGAGCACCATCATTGACGCCAGCAGCAGCCCCACCGCCAGTGATGCGACAGGCCACGTCATGTCGTCGCGGATGAGTGTCTCGGCCACGGAGATGCCCGCCACGAGTGCGGCCAGGACCCAGTCGCCAGTTTGTGGGCGGGAAGCTCCGGCGGCGCTGGTTCCCTGCATGTCCTGCGGGGGCATTCTCCTCATGTCTGAAGGGTACGAAACCGTGCCGGTCCCTGGGACCAGTCGAAAGAACAGTTCCGAGACGAGAGGC
>CBDTVQ010000482.1:0-1731 GCA_965364045.1 uncultured Tessaracoccus sp.
CCCAGTGCGTGGGCGGAATCGATGAAGCGGAGGAAGGCCGACGGGCCGCCGTAGGCGCGGTGGACCGAGAACATGCCCACGCCGTCGTATCCCCAGCCGCGGGTGCCCGCGAAATCGGCGACAGGCATGACCTCCACGGCGTCCACACCCAATTCCACGAGGTGATGGAGGCGATCAATGGCGCTGTCGAAGGTGCCGTCCTGTGTGAAGGTGCCCACGTGCATCTCGTAGATGACGGCGCCCCGCAGATCGCGGCCCTCCCACGGCTGCGGCCGCTGGAAGAGCAGCGGATTCACCAGCATGCTCGGCCCGTGGGGCCCGTCCGGCTGGAACTGTGAGCGGGGATCCGGGAGCGCCTCGCCACCGTCAAGGGAGAAGGCGTACCGCGTGCCGGGCTCCAGTTCATCGGCCAGCACCCACCATCCGGATCGGTTGGAGTCCGGCGTCATGGCGAGACGTTGGCGCTCGACGATGGCCTCCACGCTCGTGGCGTTCGGTGCCCAGACGTCCAGTTGCAGCGGGTTGTGGTGTTGCATTTCCGGGTTGCTCCTTGAGGGCTGTGGTCAGCCGTTGGGGGACAGGTGTCAGTCGGCGGGTGTGGTGTCAGTCGATGGGGACGAGCAGCGCGACGGGAAGCTCGGCCAGAACGTCCGAGAGCAGCGTCTGGCCGCCTGTGACCTCCAGACCGGACAGCACGCAGCGGAAACGGCCCTCGGGGAGGAACAGGGTGTGATCTCCCCAGCCGCCGCGATCATGCAGACCGGATGGGAGACGCGTGGCCACGGTGACGGCTGTGACCTGCTCCGCACCCGCGACCGCCCTGGCGAACGCGACGGCGTGGCCGGTGGTGGCGGCGATGGGCCGGTACTCGGCACCCTCACCGCGGAACGCGCCCTGATGATCACGGCGAAGACGCAGCGCGCGGCTGGTCACGAGCAGCTTCTCGGCGTCCAGCCCGCTTCCGCTGCCGGCATCCACGCCAGCGAGCAGGCCGGCCTGGCGGTAGAAATCGACGGGGCGACGGTTGTCAGGGTCCACCAGCGAGAGGTCAACCACTTCACAGCCCTGGTAGACGTCCGGGACGCCCGGCATCGTGAGCTGGAGCAGCTTCTGTCCGAGCACGGCAACCCGCACCGACGGCGCGGACAGTGCCACGAACTCATCGAGGGCCGCCGCCACGCGCTCATCCTGCAGCGCGGCCGCGGCCAGGCTTTGCACTGCGTCTTCGTAGTCCTCGTCGGTCTCGGTCCATGTGGTGTGTGACTTGTTCTCCCGCATGGCCTTGGTCAGGTAGGCGCTCAGCCGCTCGAGGCTGATGGGCGTCTGGCCCGTCGTTGTCCCGGCGAGGCGCCACATGCCCAGAACCGTCTGCCAGAGAAACAGCTCGGTGGCGCCGTCGACGGCCTCTGAGCGCACCTCTTCGGTGGCGGCCCGCAGCTCCACGAGGCACGTTTCCCATTCCTTGGGAAACTCGGTGAGCGACGACAGCCGCGCCCGGACATCCTCGGAGCGCTTCGCGTCGTGGGTGGAGAGCGTGGTCATGGTGGAGGGCCACGTGTCGTTGAGATCGGTGCAGAAGTCGTGGAAGGTGTCGGGGGACACACCGACGATGGTCGGTTCACTGCCCACCTCGTTCACGGCGACGAACCGGTTCCACCGGTAGAAGGCCGTGTCCTCCTTGGACTTGGCCATCACGGGGCCACAGGTCTGTGCGAAACGGACCATGAATTC
>CBDTVQ010000483.1:0-1726 GCA_965364045.1 uncultured Tessaracoccus sp.
CGTGCAGCCCCTGCCGGCGCCGGAGCCTGAGCCGGAGTCGGTGCCTCGGCCCGATGCGAAAGGGCTTCCACCGCGACTTGCCAGCTCCTTCACCTCACGCGTGGGGGGCACGGACCCGGGTAACCCGGGCATGGAAGGGGCGGTGGGTTCGAATCCTGTCCCGGCGTGGATGCCACGGCTGGAAACCCAGCCCCTTGAGCATGACACTGACCTGCCCTCGACGATTCGTCCTTCACGCCCCGTCAACCAGGGCTGGATCCCGTTGCCCACACCGTCGTCGATCATCGAGCCATTGAAGCCGACACCCCGGGTTCGGCCACGCGATGCCGAAGGACACGACGAAGACATGGACGGGACCCGTCTTTCGTCTCCAATGAACACGTTCGGGGAGCGGCGAGGCCATGAGGGATGGTACGTGCGCCTCGATGATGGACGAGAGGTGGAGTTGTCGGTGACGGTGCTCCTGGGGCGCAACCCCCAGAAGGCGATGGACGACCATGACGTGCACCTCGTCCCGGCCGGTGGTGACGGGCGGATGATTTCCCGCACCCACGTGCTCATCGGAACGGACGCGCGCGGCGTTTTCGTGCTGGACCGGGGCTCCACCAACGGTACGGCACTGGTCACTCGCGGAGGCGGCCTGGAACCTTGCCCGGCCGGTGTGCAGATGCGGGTGGGGGAAGGGATGCAGGTGTCCTATGGCAACAGGTGGTTCACAGCGCTGCGGAGGCCGGAACGCCACTGATGGGACGTCGGGTGCGACCGCTCAGACCTCCGCGCGATGGAAGTTGAGGAAGGATCGCGAAGGCGTTGGTCCGCGCTGCCCCTGGTAACGGGATCCGTATTTCGCGGATCCATAGGGATTCTCCGTGGGGGAACTCAGCGTGAAGAAGCACAACTGGCCAATCTTCATGCCCGGCCACAACATGATGGGCAGAGTTGCCATGTTGGAGAGCTCGAGCGTGACATGTCCGCTGAATCCGGGATCGATGAAGCCTGCGGTGGAATGCGTGAGCAGACCAAGACGCCCCAAGGAGGATTTGCCCTCCAGCCGGGCGGCCACACCATGCCCGAGCGTCACCAGTTCGTGTGTTGATGCGAGGGCGAACTCGCCCGGATGGAGAACAAAGGGCTCGTCGGTGGGGGGTTCCACGAGGCGGGTGAGTTCGGGCTGTTCAGCCGATGGGTCGATGTGCGGGTAGCGATGGTTCTCGAACACCCGGAAGAACTTGTCCAGCCGCACGTCGATGCTGGCGGGTTGCACCATGGAGGGATCCCAGGGCTCCAGTTTGATGGAGCCTTCATGGACCTGGCCAAGGATGTCGCGGTCACTCAGGAGCATGGGTGCGAGCCTAGCGTCTGCGGTTCACGGTCGCCTTCGAATGTCGGCTACTTTGGAGGTTGGGGGTAGATAGAGGAGATGATGGCAAGACTGCATGGATGGGTCGAACTCTGGTTCCGCAAGCCAGCCCGGCCCACGTCGACCGCTTCGCCGTCGGAGGTTGTCCCCCAGAAAGCTGCAGCTGTGGTTGATCTGGCGCTGCGAGCAGCCGAGATGGCCATCCAGACCGGAGCCGTCACCTCTGACGCCACCTCCTACGCACTGACCATCACATCCGCGTACGGACTGACCGCTGATGTGGATGTCACCTTCACATCCATCACCATCAGCTACCACCGTCGGGGCAGGGCTGAGCCCATCACCGGCTTCCGTGGGGTGCGGCAA
>CBDTVQ010000484.1:0-1716 GCA_965364045.1 uncultured Tessaracoccus sp.
GCCCTGCTCGGCCTTCTGCCGGGCTTCTGTCAATGTCCACTCAACCTCATCGATGCTGATGCCCGTGCGCCCGCCCCACTGGTCAATGAAACGGGACAGCGCACCGAAGTCGTGGAACTTCAGCTTCACCGCGCAGTGGGCGGAATGTCGAAGGGGAAGGGTCGTGCCCTTGTTGTTCCAGGGCCGCCAACTCCGTGTGCCGATGGGCGCCACGGCAAACCAGGTGATGGGGGACGGGGTCATGGCACGCAACTGATCCACGACATTGGTGAAGGACTGCACCAGGGAGGTGGTGTGATCCAGCGCGGCCTGCTTGTCCGTACCCTCCACCCCGAGCCGCATGTGCAGGGTGGCCCTCTCCGGCGGGAACGCGGCGTGGGAATGCCCGACGACGGAAATCTGCATGTCTCTCCCGAATTTGAGTGGTTGTCGGTCAACATAGCGCTCCCCGTTGGGAGGGGCGTGGCAATCTGGAAGCTCCGTCGAGATTGGAGGGCCCATGGATCCCCTGCGTGTGGAGTGCCCCGCTGGAACCGTCGTTGGCCGCGCCGACGGAGAAGTCCTGCGCTACACGGGGATCCGTTATGCCCGGGCCCAGCGCTTTGGCAGGCCTGAGCCGCAGCCGGCCGCCGTCGGTGACATCGACGCGACGGGGTGGTCCCCTCGCTGCCCCCAACGCGCCAACCCACTGCAGACGGACGAGAGTGAGCGGCGGGTCATGGGGGTGGACGAGCATTGCCAGTACCTGTCGGTCACCACACCCCGCGACGCCGAACCGGACGAGGTGCTGCCAGTCATGGTCTGGATCCACGGCGGCTCGTACGAGACGGGTGGCGGCGATGAGACCTACAGCGATCCCGGCCTGCTCGTCCACGAGCAGCGCGTCATCGTTGTGACGATCACGTATCGCCTGGGCCCGTTGGGCTTCCTGGGAGGAGATGATCGCCCGGCCAACCTCGGACTGCTGGACCAGGTGGAGGCGCTCCGCTGGGTGGGTCGCAACATCGCCGCCTTCGGGGGAGATCCAGACAGCCTCACACTGTTTGGCCAATCGGCGGGGGCGGATTCGGTGGCACACCTCATGATCAGCGAGGGTGCGGCCGGCCTGTTTCGTCGCGCCATCATCCAGAGCCCACCGCTCGGCATCACGCGTGGCCGCTCAGGCATGGCCGCCGCCATGTCCGGGCGCCTGGGCGAGCTTCCCGCATCCCTGACCAATGAGGAGATGGTGCATCAACAAAAGCGTCTCGTCCGTGGCCTTGGCCGGTTCGGCTGGGTGGCGGCCATGCCGTTCGGTATCCAGTACGGGCACGACCCCGTGCCAGCGGAATCGAATCTGGATGACGCCTGGCGCAGAGCTGCGCCCGGAGTGGACGTGCTCATCGGTTCCAACAATCGCGAGACTGCACTCTTCGCCGAGCTCACACCCCTGTTCTCCCGGTTGAAGGGGACACGGGTGGGACGAAGATTGTACGAGGACGCCGTCGCCCGGACCACGCGACAGATCTACGACGACGCCATTGATTCCTTCGTTGACAGACACCGCAGCGCTGGGGGCCATGCCGAGCGCTACCTCATCGACTGGGGCGCCGGGCCGCGGTTCCAGGGCGTCCACGTCATTGAGCTGGCGCTGCTGTTTCCCACCCATGCGTGGGAGGTGGGTGAACTGCTGGAGGGCGTCGCGCTGGAGGAGGTGCGTCGCGAGGGTCGTCCCCT
>CBDTVQ010000485.1:0-1712 GCA_965364045.1 uncultured Tessaracoccus sp.
GCAGGGCTGTACTCGAAGACGTCATACTCGCTGCCGGTACTGGCGTCCTGGTCTGCGGAGTAGTGCTTGCCGTCATCGGCGATACCCAGCGGATACATCCACCCGGCGGCCCAGGCGCCCTTGGCACGAAGCCCCGAGACATCGGCGGTGTAGCTGATCTTCAGGGTGGAGTCGTCTCCAGGGCCGTAGGTCTCGTTCGAGATGAGGTAACAAGCATGGAGATCCTCGCCCGCCTTCTTCACGGACAGGTTCACCGTGCCATCACCCTGGGTACAGGCGTCGATGTTGTTGACGGCGACGCGATTGCCGGAGGTCCATTCGGGGACGTAGAAGTTGTCAGAGACGGTCTCGCCGTCGAAGTCATCCCGAAAGATCGTCGTCCAGTCAGCACTGGGAGGCGGCGTGGTGGTGGCTGTCGCCGTGGGAGTGGTTGTGGACACGACGATGACGACGGTGTTGGATTTCGGGGAGAACAGGTCCCCTGCCGGATCCTTGTCAACAGCGATGACGTTGTAGGCGCCACTCTTCGGAGCGGTGTACGGAGGGCCCGCAATCGTCGTGAAGTACCTGCCGTCCAGATCCACGTTGTAGCTGTCGGCACTCTCCACGATCGGCCATGTGATGGCAGCGCCCTCGGCAGTAATCACCGGCGCATCAGGTTGGGCAGCCTGGGCCGTTGTGGGGGCCAATCCGATCAGCAGCACCAACGCTGCCACCGGGGCCACGAATAGTCTTTTCATCTCATTTCACCTCTGGATCTGGTGCGGCCGGGGCCGCTCGGGGTTCTGCAAGGAAGGAGAATCCTTCTAGGTGCCGCCGGTCATCATTGATTCCGGCGCGCTCCGATGCGCACCATCCTGAGGCGTGCGCGGGCGCGAGCGGTGGGGAGTTCAACAGCAGACGAGCCAGTCAGGGCTCGGCGGAGGAAAGAGGAGGGGGACGTGCGCATTTCCTCATCACACTTCCATCCAGACCTTCACGTCCCAGGCACCCAGGTTCACAGAGATTCCGGAGTCCAGACGCTCGCCGGACAGGATGTCCTTGACGGCAGCTCGCGTGGTGATTTGCGTCCGGTCCGAGGACCAGTTGTGGATGATCCTGAGCCTGGCTCCGCCCGCAACCGTTGCCGAGCTCACGGTCACCGCGTCATGGTGTTCGACCCGCCATGCTCCATCACCATCGGGTGCGAGCCAGTGCGCGAGAGCTGTCGCAGCTGCGGGATTCAGCAGGGAGCCAATGGTGGTGATGCGTCCTGATTTGGCCTCCTTCGTCACCATGGCGGGGAAGGCCCCGAAATGCGGATGCTCATACTCGGCCAGCACCGTCGTACCCTCCTCCGCACGGAGCATGTCGAGCCACTCCACTGCGGCTGCGTCCTCAGGAAGATCGAACCCGCATCCTCTGGACCTCACCGGGACCGCCACTGACAGATTGGAAAACTCTTGATAGCTGACACCGGCAGCCTCGCTGAGCAGTGCGGGCTTGACCTCGCGTCGCGCCCTGGCTTCATGGTCCGCATATCCGGTGCGTGGCCCCAGCACCAGGTGACCGCCGGCCTCTGCGTAGCGGCGAAGCCACGTCAGCAATTCGTCGCTGGCGATGTACAGCCCGGACACCACCAGTGCCTTCAGCTCGGCGGCGACGTCCTCCGGACTGCGGACATCCACGCCGTCGGCGACCAACTGCACGTCGTGCAGAATGCGCGTGGGGAT
>CBDTVQ010000486.1:0-1699 GCA_965364045.1 uncultured Tessaracoccus sp.
AGGGTGAACACCAGCACACCCACCACGGTGGTGGTGAGCGCGAAGCCGAGGCCGACGAGCTTGCCCACGTGGCCCTTGGTGAACAGCAACACCAGAGCGCCGAACATTGGCAGAAGGGCCAGGACGGTCAGAAGGGGAATTGAATTGAACATATGAGTTTCCTTCCTCCTCAGACCAGTTGCCCGAGTATGACGACCGTGGCAATGGCCACGACCCCGATCACGAACGTCAGGCCATACGTGCGGACATAACCGTTCTGCGCTCGCCGCAGCCACGAGCCGAGACCACCGGTCATGTTGGCGGAGCCCATGACGGCGCCGTCGACAATACTGTGGTCAAACGCCTCAGTGCCTGCGACCAGGCCCCCAACGGGGCGGATGACGGCGTACTCGTTCAGGGCATCTCCGTAGAGGTCGGCGCGTCCTGCGAGGACGAGCGGATTTTTGGTGACCGGTGCAGTGCGGGGGATGTCACCCCGATGCAGGAACCACCCGACAGCCACGCCCAGGGCCACCACAGCCAGCGTGATGAGAGCGATGGGGGTGACAGCGACGAGACCCGTCTCGTGGACCTCGGCACCGGTGGCCGGGGCCAGCCAACCCTGGATCCAGCCGTTCATGGCCAATCCCGCCACCAGCGACAGCACACCGAGGAGGATCAGGGGAACGGTCATCACCAGCGGTGACTCGTGCGCGTGCACATCGTCCTTCCACCGGCGGGTACCGAAGAACGTCATAACCATCAACCGGGTCATGTAGTACGCCGTTACACCGGCGCCAATCAACGCCAGCACGCCAAGGATGGTGTTGGACTCGAAGGCGGCCTCGATGATGTGGTCCTTGGAGTAGAAGCCCGCGGTGAAGGGGAAACCGATGATGGCCAGGTACCCGGCTCCAAAGGTGAGGAACGTGATGCGCATGGCCTTGGCGATGCCGCCGAAGTTGCGCATGTTCACGTCATCGTTCATGCCGTGCATCACCGACCCGGCCCCGAGGAACATGTTGGCCTTGAAGAAGCCGTGCGTGATGAGGTGGAAGATCGCGAACGCGGCGCCGATGGGGCCGAGCCCTGCAGCCAACATCATGTAGCCAATCTGGGACATGGTGGAGCCTGCCAGGACCTTCTTGATGTCGTCCTTGCTGGAGCCGATCCACGCACCCGCGAGCAGGGTCACGACACCGACGATGGCGACGGCCAGCGTGGCTGCGTCGCTCATGGCGTAAACGGCGTGGCTGCGCACAACCAGGTAGACACCTGCGGTGACCATGGTGGCCGCGTGGATGAGGGCGGAGACGGGCGTCGGACCCTCCATCGCGTCCAGGAGCCAGGATTGCAGGGGCACCTGTGCGGATTTGGCGCATGCCCCCAACAGCAGCAGGCAGCCCAGAAGGGTGGCCCAGAAGCCATTCATCAGTGGCGCACCAGCATTGACGTCGGCGAACGAGGACGATCCGAACAGCGCCAGCATTGTGAAGATCGCCATGGCCATGCCGAGGTCACCGACACGGTTGACGATGAATGCCTTGTTCCCGGCGGCGGCGGCGGATGGCTTGTGAGCCCAGAAGCCAATGAGGAGGTACGACGCCAGGCCGACACCCTCCCAGCCGAAGAACAGCACGAGGTAGTTGTCGGCCAGCACCAGGAGGAGCATCGCGGCGATGAACAGGTTCAGGTACGCAAAGAACTTGCGCCTGTTCTC
>CBDTVQ010000487.1:0-1689 GCA_965364045.1 uncultured Tessaracoccus sp.
CAGCGGCCCCACACGCAGAACGTGGGCAAGCGTGTACTCATCGGGGTAGCGCTGGTTGTCGCGGATGAAGCACGTGCGTGACAGGACGGAGGCGTTCTCCCACGGCGACTGCCCAAACACGCGAATTGTCCCGGCGCTGGGCGCCTCCTGTGCGGTCATGAGCGACATCAGCACGGTCTTGCCGGCGCCGTTGCGCCCGAGGATGCCCGTGATGGAGTCCTGCTCGATGGACAGGGTCACGTCATCCAGGGCGGTGACCGGGCCGTAGCGCTTGGTGAGCTTGCTGACTTCGATGACTGGTTTCATGACGCTGATTCCTCCCGGATCATTTGAATGAGACTTTCGATGTCCATGCCGAGCGCCGTTGCCTCGGCCACGAGTGGGGTGATGTGCTTCTCGACGAGTCCCGCGCGGCGTTCAGCAGCGATGAGTCGACGGGCACCCTCGGCGACGAACATGCCGATGCCCCGCTGCTTGATGAGCACCCCCTTGTCCACGAGAGTCGCGACAGCGCGGTTCGCTGTGGCCGGGTTGATGCGGTAGAAGACGGCGAGCTCGTTGATCGACGGCACCTTGTACCCCTCCGCATACCCACCTCGCAGGACATCCCCGCAGATCTGGTCCGCGAGCTGGAGGAAGATCGGCGTGCCGTCGTCGAACACATCTTCTCCTCTTAGCTGGTTACTTGGTGTACTAAGTAACCTACTAGCCGTTGGTCACGACGTCAAGACTTTTGCCCATGAAAATGGCCCACCCGCCCCTTGATGGGGGTCGGATGGGCCGATGAAGCTGTTCTGCTGTCATCCGTCGATGCGGGTGGCCACCCAGACTGGTCTGGCTCTTGAATCCCTGCGTGACGGCCATGAACGCCCGGTGTTCGTCGTCAACCCCCACTCCCCTGATCCTGGCTCCCAGTTCTGCAGTGCCGAAATGATGGCCGGCAGAGCTGGGATGGGGCGGGTGGTGGGAGTCGACGACGTCACACTCATTGCGGTCGGAATACCTCTTCTTGCGATTGGTTGTGTGCTGAAAGCTCAGCGGGTGAGGCGACGGTGCGAGGTGCGGTGCGGACGGGCCGCCTCGTCACCGAGCCTGGCCACCTTGTTCTGCTGGTAGTCAGCAAAGTTGCCCTCGAACCAGAACCAGTTGGAGGGATCCTCGTCGGTCCCCTCCCAGGCCAGGATGTGCGTGGCCACGCGGTCCAGGAACCAGCGATCGTGGGAGATCACGACGGCGCAACCCGGGAAGTCCAGCAGTGCGTCCTCCAGCCCCTGGAGTGTCTCCACGTCCAGGTCGTTGGTGGGCTCATCGAGGAGCAGCACGTTGCCGCCCTGCTTGAGCGTCAGCGCAAGGTTCAAACGGTTGCGCTCACCACCGGAGAGGATCCCGGCGAGCTTCTGCTGATCCGGCCCCTTGAAGCCGAACGAGGCGACGTAGGCCCTGGATGGCATCTCGAAGTTGCCCACCTTGATGAAGTCCAGTCCGTCGGAGACGACCTCCCAGACGTTCTTCTTGGGGGTCAAGCCACTGCGGTCCTGGTCCACGTAGCTGAACGAGACCGTGGGACCGACGCGCAGGGTGCCTGAATCCGCCTCCTCCTGACCGGTGATGGTCTTGAAGAGCGTGGTCTTGCCCACGCCGTTGGGCCCGATGATGCCGACGATGCCGGCACGCGGAAGCGTGAAGGAC
>CBDTVQ010000488.1:0-1689 GCA_965364045.1 uncultured Tessaracoccus sp.
TTCGCTTTCAGATACTGGTCGCTCTGAGTTCGAAGTGTCCACAAGGCAAAGGAATTCCCCATGAGACATGTCGTTGCTGGGCAATGCCTGCTCTCTCCCTGCTCGCGCGTGAAGTGATCCGGACCACGTGAGCGGCCGACTCCTCACTGCAATGGCAAGCACCGTGGTAACCGTGCTCGCCATTGCCGGCGCTGGTCTTGCCATCCGCCTTGAGCTCGCCGGGCTTGGCAGACCACGCGACACTGATCCTCGGGCGGCCTATCTGGCCTTGTTGGCGCTGGTCAGCATCATCCCGGCCGCCGTCACTTTCGTGCTCTATCGCTGGGCCGGGGTCTCAAGTTGGTGGATGCCCGTCGGTTTGGTCCTTGCCGCTGCCGCCCTGTTCGTCTCGATCACCGGCCTTCGCCCCTGGCGACCACTCGCACCTGCTGTCGGTGGCGCACAGGAACGCCTGCGGCCAGAGATCCGATGACTGGCTTCGGGCCAACCGAGGAATGACCGGGCCGATGCTCCGTCAAAGCCGACGGTGGCGTCGATGCTTTCGCAGCGGGCGGAAGGAACTCAGCGCCTCACACCAACGATGTTCGGCGGTCCCACGCGTTCGATGGACGAGCGTCGCGCCAAGAACACAATGACCGCGGCCGCAACCACCAGGAGACCCAGTTGCACCAGGACAGTGACATCTCCCGTGCCCTCAGTCCTGTCGAACAAGTCACTGATGTCCTGGAACGGAAGAAACAGCATGAGCACAAGGTTGTTGGCGGTGTGCATCGCGATGGCGGCCTCCAGCCCCCCGGTGCGCCAGGCGAGGTAGGAGAACAGCATCCCCATGGAGAAGTAGTTGATGTTGAGCCAGATGTCTCCCGCGTCATGGATGATCATGAAGACGAAGCTGCTGAGAACCGCACCAAGAACTGCGCCCACCACACGTAGCGGGATGAACGAGGCCACGGCCCGGTTCAACACTCCACGGATCAGGTATTCCTCTCCCGCAGCCTGGAAGGGGGTCACCACGATGATCCCGATCAGCAGCCACCACCATCCGGGCCTGAAGGCCAGCTCCAGGCTTTCCCATCCCAGCAGGTAGATTTCGATCCCCACGAGCACTGCGACGGCGACGAGGCTGACGCCGAAACACCGGAAGAGCCAACGCCACCGGATGCCACCCACCACGGAGCTCATCCAGCCACCCTTCTGCCCCACCAGCCTGGACAGGAGGAAGGCCAGCGGGACCAGAAGCCCCACGGACACGCTGTTGGCCAGGAAGGTGATCGGCGTGATCTTGCCCCCTGCCAGCTCCATGGTCACGTCCCCGAAGTTCCTGTCGTTGACGACGGTCTCCACGAAGACACCGCTCATCACGACCACGACGCTGAAAAGGAGGAACCCCACGGCACCCAGTACGACGGCGAGCACAGGCTTCCACCACCGGATGCCCGGTGCCCGCCAGAACGCCGGATACTCGCGCGGCTCGAGGGGCAGTGGAGAGGGCTTGGGTGCTGGCCCCCACTGTTGCGGTGCCATCCATGGAGCGGCTGCTTCGTTCGTCGGCACCCAGCCCGAAGAGGCATCCGGGGGCGGAGACCACTGTAGGGGCGGACCCGCCGGTGGTGCTCCCGGGGATGGCATCCCGCCCGGAGCCGGACCCGATGGCGGCACCCAGCCCGGGGCCGGCGTCGCGGGTGGCGG
>CBDTVQ010000489.1:0-1680 GCA_965364045.1 uncultured Tessaracoccus sp.
ACGTGTCACTCGTTGCCCTCAACGGCCAGCCCTCCATCAAGTTTCCGCCGTCGACGGACCGCGGTGCGCTGCTGAGGGCGCTCATGGCACTGGAACTCGCCGACGGTACAGCTATTGGGGACTCACTCGCACTCGCACTGAAGGCTGTTGACCAGGCTCCCGTCGGAGAGGACCAAAAGCCTGCTCCCGCCATGGTGGTCATGCTCTCCGACGGCGCGAACACCGTCGGTGAGGGTCCTGGCGCCGCGACGAGGCAGGCCAAGCAGGCCAAAATCCCCATCTACACCATCGCCTACGGAACCCAGAACGGCTACGTCGACGTTGACGGCACCCGGGAGAAGGTACCGCCGGACGTGGCAACGATGAAGGAAGTCGCGACGGTGACCGGGGGGCGTGCTGTGAATGCTGATTCCGCGGATTCGTTGGCGGACGCCTACAAGGAGATCGGCAGTTCCGTGGGTTACGAAGAGATTCGCAAGCCCATCACCGCCCAGTACGCATTCGGTGCGCTCGGGTTTGCCATCGTTGCTGCGCTCGGTGCCGTCATGATGGCTGCCAGGTGGCCCCGATGATCCCTCTGGCGTTGGAGTTCATGCGGCCTGAGCGACTGTGGGCGCTGGCGGTCATCCCTCTCATCGGGGCCCTCTACCTGCTGTTGGCGGGCAAGCAGGTGCGTTCCACCCTGTCCGCACGGCTGCGGTTGATCATCCCCAAGGACGCCGCCTGGAAGCGGCACGGGGCGGTTCTGCTCGCCCTCATGAGCCTCGCCTCACTGGTCATCGCCTGGGCCATGCCCACAGACTTCACCAGGCAGCCGCGGGATCGCGCATCCATCATTGTTACCATCGACGTCTCGTGGTCCATGGAGGCACAGGACATCGAACCCAACAGGCTGGAGGCTGCAAAGGACTCGGCCCAGCAGTTCGTACGGTCGCTGCCTGAGCGCTTCAACGTCTCGCTCGTCACCTTCGCCGGTACTGCCAATGTGGCGGTACCCCCCACGGTGGACCGCGGCGCTGTGGTGAGGGCGCTGGACGCACTGGAGCTCGCGCCGTCGACGGCCACGGGCGAGGGCATCTACACAAGTCTGGATGCGTTGAAGCTGGTGCCGCCGGACCCAGATGATCCCGAAGCGGTGGCGCCCGCGGCCATCGTGCTGCTGGCCGACGGCGCCACCAACATTGGACGATCCTCATCCGGGGCTGCCGACGTGGCCAAGGAAAAGGGCGTGCCCATTTACACCATCGCCTACGGAACGCAGAACGGCTTCGTCGAATCCAACGGTGAACGGCAGCGCGTCGCGGTGGATCACTACGAGCTGTCCCAGATTGCGGCGCGATCAGGAGGCACCAAGTTTTCGGCCGAAAGTGCCTCCGAGCTGAGTGAGATCTACAAGGCCATCCGCTCAGATATCGGCTATGAGAACGTCCCTGCCGAGGTCACTGACAGGTACGCAGGCCTCGCCCTGATTTTCGCTGTGTTGGCTGCGCTGGGGGTCATCTCGCTCGGCGCGCGCTGGCCCTGATCCAGTTCGCTGCCGTTCGCTCTGGCGTTTGACCCGCTGCGTCGCAGTGCTCCACCCAAACCTCTCGCGTCGCCAGGGCTCGCCCGACTTGGCTAACTTCTCGCGGCGCCGTCCCTGGACCGCCGGACACGCCGCACTCACTGCCGACGCCGTCC
>CBDTVQ010000490.1:0-1659 GCA_965364045.1 uncultured Tessaracoccus sp.
GCCAGCGGTCGCCCGGGCGACGACGTTCCGCCCCATGATTCGCAGTACGAGGGAGCGGCGCACACCTCCGAGCTGGACGAGCTCTACGACATGCTCAGTGGCGTCAGCGAGGACTCCGTCAGGATCTACCTTGGCCTGGAGGACGAGGAGAGCTCTGAACCCGCCACGGACCGCTCTGATGGCAGGACAGCCAACGGCGCCCCCGAGCCCCTGCATGACAGCGACCCGACAGCTGGATCCGCGGATGAGTCAGAGGCCACCCTCGCCGACAGGCTCTCGGAGCATCCCGAGCGGGAGACATCGGTTGACGCAGGCTCACTCGATCACGATGGCGCCGTTGCTGACGCTGCCGGACCCACTTCGACAACGGTCCCGGCGGATGCGCTTCCCCGAGACAAGGAACGCGACGGAATTGCTTCCCCAGCGGACAGTGCACCCGACGAGCCGACTTCAGAGGTCGGCACCTCAGAACATCGCGCCCCCTCCGGCACAAAATCGGGTGGCGCGAGCAAGTCTGCCGCTGGCTCCACTACAGACGTGACCGCGGGAGGGTCCTCAACAGCCCCGAAGCAGGACCCCCTGGTGCCCGAAGTCGCCCCATCGGCTCCCAAGCGCAAACCTGCCAAGAAGCGCGCCAGTATCCCAAGCTGGGACGAGATCATGTTCGGCGGTCCGACCAGCGGCTGACGCCTACCGGGTCAGCTGAACCCAACGCCCGTCCCATTCGTCATCGCCAGTTCTCCTTCAAACTCGCCCGTCCCAGCCGCTGACGCTGGACTCCTATGGGGTACGGGGTGCATTCTCCCCATGGGCGACGACGCACCGCAGAACATCCACCACAATTGGTCTTCGGACAATGGGCCTTTCCACGTCTGAAATTTACAAACCAGGGTTCGGCTAGGGACGTTGAGCCGCCTGCGCCGGATTTGCACCACTGGGCAACAGATTGGAGACTCTCAGGCGGATTCGAAGGGCAGCGGTTCGGGCGACAGGGTTGCCCTGGCCCGCGTCGCTGTCATGCGCCGACGGTGGTGTGCCCTGCACAGCACCTCGTAGCGCACCTCCATGCCCCTCTCGGTGTCCCCCACCACCACCTGCGATCCCTCGATGACCATGAGGCCGTCCACGGTTCGGGCATTGTGCGTACCCTTGGCGGAGCACCAGCAGAGTGGCCCGAGCGGCAGAGTCTCGGTGCGGTCCGCCAATTCGATGAGTCGTTGTGACCCCGGGAACAGCCGGGTGCGGAAATCGGCGAGAATGCCGAAGGTGTAGACGTCGAGCTGCAGTTCGTCAACGATTCGTGCAAGCTGCTCGATGTGCTCACCGGTGTAGAACTGCGCCTCGTCGCACACCAGGTAGTCCACGCGCTTGCCACCGGTCAGCTCGGCAATGGTGTAGCGCCAGAAGTCAAAGGCCTCGTTCACCTCGATCGCTGCTGCCGACAAGCCCAGACGCGACGTGACGCTGGACGTTCCAGAGCGATCCTGCTGCGTGAAGAGACGACCCTGGCGCCCATGGGTGGACTGGGTGTGGTGGAACTGCAACGCGAGCGTTGATTTCCCGCAATCCATTGGGCCCGTGTGGAACACCAGCTCAGCCACTGTGACTCCCTTGAATGACGAATTCATAGACCGAGACGAAGCGCTCGGCCATGCGATC
>CBDTVQ010000491.1:0-1658 GCA_965364045.1 uncultured Tessaracoccus sp.
GGTGAGGAGTGATCCCTTTGTCAGGTGGTTTTCGTGCCCTCAGGGGAAGTCACGAACGGGATGTAATGCACTTTGATAAGGGGTGGAGCGTCGCACACGTCAGTGTCGACTGGTGCCTCAGCGACTCCTCCTTCTTCACCGAATCTTGACGATCCTGCGCACTCCACGTGTTGAAGTACTGCGACGAGGTGACGGTTGGGAGTGGCATTTGTCCTTGGAATGGCGGAGCAAAGGTCAGTGTGGTGTGCTGCGGCACACGAGTCAGGTCTCTACGCGTGCCGCCTTGGGCAAGAATGGGGGGCATGAACTCGTCCACTCCCCATCGCGTCCTTGTCGTGGAGGACGAACCCGTGCTCGCCGGGATGGTCGTGAACTATCTGGCGCGAGCCGGTTTTGATACGCGCGCTGTTCACACCGGAACGGAAGCGGTTTCAGTCGTGAGGGACTGGACGCCTGACGTGGTGGTGTTGGACCTTGGCCTGCCCGGGCTCAACGGCCTTGAGGTCTGCCGACAAGTGCGTGTGTTCTCGGATTGTTTCGTCATCATGCTGACGGCGAGAGCCGATGAGGAGGACACACTGAGGGGACTGTCAGTCGGTGCCGATGACTACGTGACCAAGCCCTTCAGCGTTCGGGAGCTCGTGGCACGAGTGCAGACACAGCTACGACGTCCGAGAGGCGCCTCAATGGGGGTCCGGCGTGAATATGGTTCGCTCGTGATAGACCCAGCGGCACGGCAAGTGTTGCTGTGGGGGACCGCGGTTGAGCTGACCCCCACGGAGTTCGACGTGTTGGAGACCTTGTCTGCCCGGCCCGGGATGGCCTTTTCCCGACGTCAACTCATTGATGCCGTGTGGGGGCGTCACTGGGTGGGTGACGAGCACCTCGTAGACGTCCATGTGGGCAACCTGCGGCGGAAGCTGGGGGACCCTGCGTCCGATTCGCGCTACGTCGTCACAGTGAGGGGACGTGGGTACCGCATGGGGCCGGGATGATGATGAGGCAGGAACGCGGTTCGCTGACACACCGGCTGATACTCGGCCAGGCGCTCGTGGTGACAGGGATGACGCTGAGCATCGTCCTGGCCGCTGTCCTCATTGGTCCCACCGTGTTCGACGACCACATGCGTCGGGCCGGTCACGGCGACCAACCGGACGTGTTGGACCACGCGCGGGAGGCCTTCTATTCTGCCGGGCTGCAGTCCATCGCTGTCGGTCTCGTCGTGGCTGCACTGGGAGCATTGGCGGTGACTCTGGTCCTGACGCATCGATTGGGGCGATGGCTCGACGCGCTGAGCCTGGGCGCGGCGCACGTCTCCGCGGGTCACTATGAGCAGCGCGTGAAGCTGGTGCGTCCCAGTCCGGAATTGGGGCGGGTAGCGGACGCCTTCAACGGTATGGCAGCCCGCATCCAGACGACGGAGACCCGTCGTCGCACGTTGCTAACCGATGTCGCACACGAATTGCGGACCCCCATAGCCGCCATCGACGTCACGCTGGAGGCACTCGAGGATGGGGTGCTGAAGGCCGACGCGGAGACCTATGCCATCCTGCGATCGCAGTCCGGGCGTCTTGCCCGGCTAGCCTCCGACATTCGGGATGTGAGTGCCGCGGAGGAGGGGCGCCGACAGCTGAACAGGGTTCCCATCAGCACTACTG
>CBDTVQ010000492.1:0-1655 GCA_965364045.1 uncultured Tessaracoccus sp.
CAAGCGGTAGGACTGGCGCTCGCCACGCTGGAGGCGTTGCTTGGACGTCGTGGCCTACACCAACTCCGTCCCTGGTTGAGCCGGTCGGCGTTCCTCCAGCTCGTGGCTCACGTGGACTCAGGACTCTTTGACCGCAGCGTGCTGGGCAGACTCCGCACACAGATGCCCACGCCGTTGGCCGTTGAGGCCACCGCGAGGATCTCCGTGGATGCACGATGGTTGGCCTGCACAGTCCGGCTGGACCGTGCAGAGCACTGGCATTGCTCAGATTTCACGGTGCTGGGCGCCCGAAAAATCTGAGGCATCCCGTACGAGAGTTCCGTGGCTGTCAGGCGCTGACCGCGCTACCATGACACGCCTTGTACTTCTTCCCGGACCCGCAGTAGCACGGCTGGTTGCGGCCCGGACGGTTGCCCGTCTTGGCCTGCGACTTCGCGGTGGATTGGGCCTCGCCTGATTCATCCGGGGCGGAGTAGGACAGATTGCTCTGCTCCTTGCCGCCGAGCCCCTTTGCCAGAGGCTTGGCAGGCTCATACTCTGGATGCTGCGCTTCGGCGGCCTCTGCGGACCCGGCCGTGGCAGCCTTCACCCGGCCAAGGATGTCCATGGGGGACCCGTCAGCCTCGGTCATGAGACTGACGCTGGGCTCGGGCGCAACGGGCTTGACCTCAAGGTTGAACAGGAGACCCACAACCTGTTCGAAGGACGCCTCGCGCATGGCGATAAACATGTCACCACCCTCGCGCTGGTACTCGGTGAGGGGGTCACGCTGTGCCATGGCTCGCAGGCCAATTCCCTCGCGGAGGTAGTCCATTTCGTAGAGATGCTCGCGCCAGTTCCGGTCCACGACGCTCAGCAGCACCTGCCGCTCCAACTCGCGCATCGTGTCCTCGCCCAAGGCACTCTCGCGGGTCTCGTAGGCGCTTGAAACATCGTCGACGAACATCTCGACGAGTTCGTTCTGCTCCGGCAGATCCTCCTCCACCTCATCGCGACTGACGCTCACCGGGTACAGGGTGCGCAACTCGTTGAACAGAACGTCGAGGTCCCAATCTTCATGGATGCCGACGGTGCTGGATCGAACCACGTCCTCCACCACGCGCTGCGCACGCTCCCGCAATTGCTCACTCAGGTCTTCGCCGTCGAGAACACGGCGACGGTCGCGATACACCACGTGTCGCTGGCGGTTCAGGACGTCGTCGTACTTGAGGACGTTCTTGCGCATCTCGAAGTTCTGGGCCTCCACCTGCTTCTGTGCAGACTCGATGGCGTTGCTGACGAACCTCTGCTCGATCGGCACGTCATCAGGGAGCTTGAACATCACCAGTGCCCGCTCCAGCACCTCGGGGCGGAAGAGGCGCATGAGGTCATCGTTGAGGGACAGGTAGAAGCGGCTCTCCCCCGGGTCACCCTGGCGGCCGGAACGTCCACGGAGCTGATTGTCGATGCGACGCGACTCATGGCGCTCAGAGCCCACGACGTAGAGGCCACCCGCATCCACGACCTCCTCGTGTTCGATCCGCACCTGGGCCTCTAGAGACTTGAGCGTCTCATCCCACGCCGCCTCGTACTCCTCAGGTGTCTCGACAGGATCAAGACCCTGCTTGCGGAGCTGCAGATCTGCAAGGAACTCGGGGTTGCCGCCGAGCATGATG
>CBDTVQ010000493.1:0-1652 GCA_965364045.1 uncultured Tessaracoccus sp.
ACGATCCCCTGATCAGTTCCCCCTCAAGCTGCCCCGCGTCCCACCCGGCGAGTCCGACGAAGATCCTCAGATGTGAGAAACCGCCTGCGACGAGTTCAACGGGGGTTTCCAAATCGAGAATGCCCACATCGTCGAAGAGTCTTTTCCATCCCGGAGGCTCTTCGAAGGGATTGGCCACCTGCGCCAGACACACTGCGGCCTGTTGCGAGACGGGGCCACCCTCGAAGAGCGTCTTGGGCGGCGTGAGCATGTCCTGGAAGTGCTCCAGGACGTCCACCATGCCCAACTCGCTGACCTTGTGCAGGCTGACTCCCAGCGAGCCGTTCTCGTTGTGGTCAAGCAAGAGGATGACACTGCGATCAAAGTACCCTCCCCGTCCGGGCTCCGTCGCCACGAGTATCTGACCTGCCGCCGGCGAATGACCCTCATGCATGAGCCCATTCTGTCACGCGTCATGGACTCCTCAGGGACGCACGACAGCCGGACCCCAAGGGGATCCGGCTGCGGTTGATTTCCCGCGGCTGATCCGCGGGTCATCATCATCAGGGGTGGAGGTGGCGGGAATTGAACCCGCGTCCTCAAGCGGCGAACCAGATCTTCTCCGGGCGCAGCCGACTAATCGTTCTGCTTGGCTCCTGCACTCACGTCGGCATGTCGCAGACGAGCCCAGCTCCAGTAAAGTCCCGCATGATCCCTGGAACTCAGATCACACAGCGAAGCCTTCTAGATTAGGCCAGGGACTGAACGGAAGGCACGTTCAGACTGACCCTTCGATCACTGATCAGGCAGCGAGAGCGAAGTTAGTGCGATTGTTGTTGGCACTTATTGTTTTCCACACATCGTTTACGAGATAAGCGTGGGTCCTCGGCCCGCTTCTCCTGGAACTACCGTCCCAAGTCGAAACCAGTCACCCCCTGTTGAGTTGTACAGCGCCTAGCCTACCATCTCGGCAGAAGCGTCCTGGACACCCTTACCTGCCGATCTGGCGGTCCTCCCGCGGTGGCTTGAAGGGCATCAGACGCTCGATGCCAGCCGTGCTGTTCTGCCCCTGGAACGCCCGAATGGCGAGAATGGTGGTGGTCACCAGCCATCCGATGACACCGAAAAAGAACAAGTTGCCGCCAAAATTGAAGATGCCCATCAACGTTGCCAACACGATCGCGACGCTGATGGCCGTCAGCTGGAAACTGAGCGCACGTCCGGCCTCCAGCCACAGGCGGGACCCGGGGCGGGCCACCGCCTTGACTATCACCGGACCCAGGAAGAACGGGAAAATGTAGCCACTCAGATGTGTGAATCCGGCGCCCACGTTTTGTGCGCCGTCGACAACAGCGGGGCGAGCGGTCGGTGCCAGCGCTGTCTGGTTCGAGGTATCAAGCACCCTCGCGATGCCCCGCAGGGAGGAATTCAACTCCACGCGGGTTGAGGCGGTCAGAGCCGTGGCAACTCGCTCCTCGAAGCTCTCGCTGTCTATGACGCCGGTCGCATAGGCCTGCTGTAGATAGTCGACGGCGCGATCACGCTGCACATCGGTGACGTGGTTGCCCGGCACGGGAAAGGAACTCATGCGTCCGTTGTCTGTGGGAGAACTCATAAGTCCATTGTGCCGTCAGCCGGCAAGTGCGACCATTGGGGGTTCCCCTGATTCGCCC
>CBDTVQ010000494.1:0-1647 GCA_965364045.1 uncultured Tessaracoccus sp.
GGGACGCTCCACCGAGATGGACAGGTAGCCCACCTCACGGACGGCATCGTGGGTAAGTTCGAAGTCCTCGACGTTGAATCCGAAATCGCCGACATCACCGAAGAGGCCACCCAGAGCACGTGGCTCATCGGGGATCTCGACGGTGACGATGACGACATCCTTGGGCTCCTGGCCGTGTTTGCCACCGAGCGACTGCGCTCCATGCTGGCCGATGCGAAGAAAAGCCTCGAGTTCGTCTGGTTGATCCAGCACCCGGATGAGGTAGGCAAGATCGTCGGCCACTTCCCGCAACTCCTCGCGGACAGCGACGGCATTGGTGCTGAGAATTTGCCGCCACAGTCCCGGGTCCGAGCCGGCGATGCGGGTGACGTCGCGGATTCCCTGCCCGGCGAGGCGCAGGTTGTCCCCCGGGACACCGCGCAGGTGGCTCGCCGTCAGGATGCTCATCAGGTGCGGCACGTGACTGACCTGGGCAACGGCCTCGTCGTGAAGATCGGCGTCCAGTTCCACCACCACGGCGCCCGTGAGGCGCGCCAGAGCGCGAACAACGTCCAGTGACTCCGCCGAGTTGCCGGCCGCAGGGGTGATCACCCACGTGCGATCACGGAAAAGATCTGCAGTGGCCGTCATGGGCCCGGTGAACTGCGAACCGGCCATGGGATGCGACGGAACATAGCGGGCGAAGTGTGGGCTGCCCTCAGCGACAGCCTCCGCGATGGGGCCCTTCACCGAACCAACATCGGTGACGACCGCGGACGGGAAGCGCTCCAGCGCCGCACACACGACGGCAGCGATCGTCGCCGGCGGGGTGGCCACGATGACCACTGCCACATCATCCGGACACAGCGCAGCGACCCGTCCCGCGCCAAGGCTCGCGGCAACCAGAGCATGTGAATTGCGCAGGTCCTCAAGAATGACATCGACGCCGGCATGGCTCAGCGCCATACCCAGGGATGAGCCAACAAGACCCGCGCCGATCACAAGGACGGGCCCGGAGATCTCGGGTTCCACAACCACTGGCGCCTCTTGACTTTCGACTGGCTCGGGACAACTGCTCCGCCTGATCCTAGTACCTGCTCAGTTGGCCGATACCCTTGCCGCCATGGTCCGAATACTGCCCGCCGTCATCGATCTCGTCCTCGTCGTGGTCTTCGCCGTCGTCGGACGAGCGAGTCACGCTGAAGGACTGACCGTGGGAGGGATCTCACAGACAGGTTGGCCCTTCCTCGCGGCCTGCATCGCGGGCTGGATCGTCGTCAGTCTCCTGGACGACAACGGCTACGGACCCAGGGCAGCCCTGGTTCTCTGGTTGGTGACGGTGCTCGGCGGCATGGGGTTGCGTATCGCGACGGGTGACACTGCAGAGCTTCCATTCGTCATTGTGGCGACAATCTCCCTGTTCTCTGCGTTCTTCGGGTGGCGCCTGATCGCCCGCCTGATGCGGCTTCGCTCCCAATCCGCCACCTGACTGGCTCTGCTCTGTAGCGTGAGGCTCATGTCGAGACGTCTTCCGAAAAGCCTGACCACATGGACTGTTCGATGCTGTGCACTGCTCGTTTCTCTGACTGCGCTGTCATCGTGTGCACTCCAGGAGGAGGTCTCCACGCAACGAGGCTGCGACCTCGGCTGGTTGTGAGGACTCATTGG
>CBDTVQ010000495.1:0-1640 GCA_965364045.1 uncultured Tessaracoccus sp.
AAGTCCATGTCGACCGCATCGGGACTGCCGCTGTACAGCTTTATGGCCACCCCGAGGCCGTCGGTAAGACGACGACATTTCAACACGTGAGCCTGTCGGCCACTCCCGATCAAGCCCTCGATCTCGTAGACCTGTGACAACGCCGCAGGCACATTCAGCACTGTCCTGCGCGCCACCAAGTGCCTCTCGGGTGGAGTTTTCAACCGGAGAGTCGGCGGATCCCACGGTATGTCCGCGGGCAGCTTCGCCTCATCTCCGGTCCCGAACGTCCCGGTGATATCCCGATGATGCAATTCCAGATCCGTCTGATCAATCACGAAGAGCTCTCCCATACGCTGTGTCATGAACCCGGCGGGCCAGGAAACATGCTCGCCCATCCTGTTCAGTGATGAAGAATTGCATGGAGCTCATGTCCGCTGCGTCGTCTTCCCCGGTCATGACGATCTTGAATCCGCTCATCGTGCCGGCCCTTTCCGTGCAGTGTTGCGGGAAAGAACATTATGTAACCAAATTCCCCGCAGGAGTCATGCTGATGGGAAATCAGGAGATGGTTTCCCGTTACTGAGAACAAGATAATGGCAATTCCCCATTGGAGTCGACTTGTTCATGAGACCGCCACCATATGGGTAACCCGACGGCCGCCGTCCCGAAACTCCGGCTGGGCGGCCAGCATGGTCAGGCGGACACAGGTCCCGAAGCTGAGGTATGCACGGATCGCCGGGATGTTAGCCTTCACCTGGAATAGCCATCAATGACGGACGGTCCTACTGGGGGCACGACGAGTTATGGCGCTTGATGTGACACTTAAACCGCAGTCGCCACCATCATCAGTGAAACCCAGAAAGGACCGAAAGACATGCCCACACCGCACATTCGCGCCGAGAAGAACCAGATCGCTCCCGCCGTCATCATGCCGGGGGATCCGAAGCGGGCCGAGCGCATCGCGCATCTGCTCATGGACGACGCTCAGCTGGTCACCGACATCAGAGGCATGCTTGGCTTCACCGGCACCGTGGATGGCAAGCCGCTGACCATCATGGGGTCCGGTATGGGAATGCCCTCGGCCACCCTGTACGCCACCGAGCTCTTTGACCACTACGACGTGCAGCGCATCATTCGCGTTGGCACCTGCGGTGGCATGTCCCACGACGTCAAGGTGGGGGACGTCATCGTTGGCCTCGGCGCCCACACGGACTCGAACATGAATCAGCAGCGCCTCCCGGGCCTGAACTTTGCGGCACTCGCGAGCTTCAACCTGGCTTCCGCTGCAGTGGCTGCCGCCGACGACTCGATGACTGTCCACGTGGGCCCAATCCTGTCCAAGGACCACTTCTACTTAGAGGGTGCCAGCAGCATCGAGCTCCTCAGCAAGTATGGCGTGCTGGGGGTGGAGATGGAGGCAGCGGGCATCTACGGTGTGGCCGCCGAGTTCGGCCGCCAAGCCCTTACCGTGCTGACTGTGTCGGATCACCTCCTGGACCACGGCTCGGACATGAGTGCCGAGGACCGTGAGACCAAGTTCCAGGGCGCATTGAAGCTTGCTGTCGCCGCAGCCCTGAGCTGATCGCCTTGATGAATCAGATCGGCACCACAGGGTCCGCGGAGCCGAGGCATGCGGTGCCGTTCTTCCTGCACGCGAT
>CBDTVQ010000496.1:0-1630 GCA_965364045.1 uncultured Tessaracoccus sp.
CCAGGGCAACAACCCACGTCGCGACGGGGAGATCAGGCCACCCCTTCGCAGTGAGCGACGCAGCAGTGATCATGGCGAAGTGCAGTTGCACTGTGCCGACGAAGGGTCGGTGGTCCCATTTCGAGGATAGCGCGTAGAGGCTGATCGCCGGTCCACCCACCCCGGCCGTGACACCCATGAAGCCGGACAGTGCACCAGCCGACATGGCGCCAGCGGTGCCGCGGAACACCCTCAGACGCTCGCTGAGCAGCACTGCCAGGAGAGCGGTCAGAGCCATGCCCCCGACGACGATGGACAAGGGAGCGCTGGGCACATTCAGCGCCACCCACGCCCCCGGAATGATTGCCAGCAACGCAGGTGGGGTGAGCAGTGCCAGTTTGCGGAGATCCACCTGACGCCAGACCTGGCTCAAAATAATGAGGCTGGTGGTCAGTCCCAGAGCGTTTGTCAGAAGAATCCCAACAAAGGGACCCAGAAGGAGCGCCAAGAAAGGTCCACTGACGAGGCCGAAACCCAGGCCACTCACGCGCTGGGTGGTCGCTCCGAGAAGCACGGCTGCTGCCACCAGGGCGAGCTCTGCAACTCCCATGGGTGCCAGCCTATGGGGTGCCGGTGACGGCTCTCCGCGCAGCCAGCGATGGGATGTGGCGCGTCAGCGACGCTGAGTTCCGCTGATGAGGCGCGTTGTGGGCCCGGGCGCATATGCTGGCCGCAGCGTCAATGAATGGAGTCGAGAGAAATGTTTGAAGGCATGGACATGAACGCCCTGCTGGCCCAGGCACAGCAGATGCAGTCGGACATGGTGAAGGCTCAGGAGGACCAGGCGAACAGAAGATTCGACGGAACCTCCGGTGGAGGCCTCGTCACGGCCACGGTTTCAGGCCTCGGCGATCTCCTGCACCTGGAGATCAGCCCTGAAGCCTGGGATCCAGAGGACACCGAGACCCTTTCCGCGCTCGTGATTGCCGCGTTCCGCGCTGCCAAGGAGGAGTCCGACGGCGCCGCCCAGGCCTCCATGCCACAGATGCCGCAGCTTCCCGAGGGCTTCGGGTTCTGAGACTGTGTACGAAGGACCGATTCAGGACCTCATCGACGAACTGAGCCGTTTGCCCGGCGTCGGTCCTCGCAGCGCGCAGCGCATCGCCTTCTACCTGCTCGACGCGGCCGAAGAAGATGTGTTCAGCCTTGCCGACACCCTGCGCCGGGTGAAGATGTCAGCCAAGTTCTGCGAGGTCTGCTTCAACGTGACGCAGGAGGACCGGTGCCGCGTGTGCCGGGACCCGCGTCGCGACAGGTCCATGCTGTGCGTGGTGGAGGAATCCAAGGACGTCATCGCCATTGAGCGCACAGGTGAGTTCCGCGGGCTTTACCACGTGCTGGGTGGCTCCATCTCGCCCATCGACGGGCGGGGTCCTGGAGATCTGCACACGCGTGAGTTGTTCCAGCGGTTGGCCGACGGCGAGGTCACCGAAGTGATCCTGGCCACCGATCCGGACACCCAGGGCGAGGCCACCGCCGCCTACCTGAGCCGCATGCTGCGCGATTTCGGTGTCAGCGTCACGCGCCTCGCGAGCGGTCTGCCCGTGGGCGGGGACCTGGAATACGCGGACCAGATCACGCTGGGTCGCGC
>CBDTVQ010000497.1:0-1584 GCA_965364045.1 uncultured Tessaracoccus sp.
AGGTCACGATGCAGAAGCTGGACCCGTACCTCAACGTGGATCCCGGCACGATGAACCCCTTCCAGCATGGCGAGGTGTTCGTGACCGAGGACGGGGCGGAGGCTGATCTCGACATCGGCCATTACGAGCGATTCCTCGGAGTCAACCTCGGCGCCGACGCCAATGTCACCACCGGCAAGGTGTACTCCTCCGTCATCGCCAAGGAGCGGCGCGGGGAGTACTTGGGCGACACCGTGCAGGTGATCCCACACATCACCAACGAGATCCGCGACTCCATGATGGCCATGGGCGGCCCTGACATCGACGTCGTCATCCACGAGATCGGCGGCACCGTGGGCGACATCGAGTCGCTGCCCTTTCTTGAAGCTGCCCGTCAGGTGCGCCACGAGATCGGCCGGGAGAACGTCTTTTTCCTGCACGTCTCGTTGGTCCCGTGGATCAAACCGTCGGGGGAGATGAAGACAAAACCCACCCAGCACTCTGTCGCCGCGCTGCGCCAGGTGGGCATCCAGCCCGATGCCATCGTGTGTCGCTCGGAATTCGAGATCAACCAGCATCTCAAGCGCAAGATCGCCCTGATGTGCGACGTCGACGAGGAAGCCGTCGTCTCCTGCGCCGACGCCCCCTCCATCTACGCCATCCCCAAGGTCCTGCATGCCGAGGGGCTCGACGCCTACGTGGTGCGGCGCATGAACCTGAGCTTCCGCGACGTGAACTGGAAGTCCTGGAACGATCTGCTCCAGCGAGTGGAATACCCCAAGCACCACGTGAGCGTGGCTCTGGTGGGCAAGTACATCGATCTGCCGGATGCCTACCTGTCCGTGTGCGAAGCACTCCGCGCCGGGGGCTTCGCGAATTGGGCGCGGGTGAATATCAAGTGGGTCCGTTCCGACGACTGCGACACACCCGAGGGAGCCGCACGCGAGCTCGGTGAGGTGGACGCCGTCCTCGTCCCCGGCGGCTTCGGCATCCGAGGCGTTGAGGGCAAGGTCGGCGCGCTGCGTTACGCACGTGAGAACGGCATCCCCACTCTGGGCCTGTGCCTGGGCCTGCAGGCGATGGTCATCGAAGTGGCCAAGAACTTGGCAGGGATTGGCGACGCCGCGTCCTCGGAGTTCGATCCGGACACCGAGCACCCCGTCATCGCGACCATGGCGGAGCAGAAGGACATCGTGGCAGGCAAGGGGGACATGGGTGCCTCGATGCGGCTCGGTTCCTATCCGGCGGACCTGGTGAAGGGCTCGCTCGCGCACAGTCTCTACAACAAGGTGCGGGTGGAGGAACGCCACCGACACCGCTATGAGGTCAACAACGCCTACCGCGAACAACTGGAGGCCGCAGGGCTCGTGATCTCCGGTACGTCACCCGATGGGACGCTCGTGGAGTTCGTCGAGCTGCCCGTTGGCGTACATCCCTACTACATTGCAACCCAGGCACATCCGGAGCTGAAATCGCGCCCCACCAAGGCGCACCCTCTGTTCTCCGGACTCATCCGCGCCGCGCTGACGCGGCAGGAAGGACAGGCCAAGTGAGCATTTCCGATGAACCTCGTCGCTGGGAGGTCCGGGGCCGTGAGGTGCTGGG
>CBDTVQ010000498.1:0-1581 GCA_965364045.1 uncultured Tessaracoccus sp.
GGCCTGAACGGCGAGGGGAACACCCTCGGTCCCAGCCTCATCGGTGTCGGCAGCGCTTCCGTCGACTTCATGGTTGCCACTGGTCGCATGCCAGCCGCGCGCCCGGAGGCCCAGATCCCCGCTCGTACCCCCCTCTACTCGCAGGAGCAGGTGGACGCGCTCGCCGCCTACATCTCCACCTGGGGTCCCGGGATCGAATCCCCCACTGAGGCGCAGTACTCTCCCGAAGGACTGTCCGAGGAGGACATTGCCCGCGGTGGATCCCTCTTCCGGGCCAACTGCTCGGCCTGCCACGGCATCGTGGGCAGCGGCGGGGCACTTCCTGATGGCAAGTACGCCCCGTCCCTGATCGGGACCGAGAACATCCACATCTGGCAGGCGATGCGCTCCGGCCCGCAGCAGATGCCCGTCTTCTCCCGCGACGTGATCTCCGATGACGACACCCGCTCCATCATCGGCTACCTCAATGAGGCGCATGAGCAGCCCACATACGGCGGTCTCGGAATGGGCGAGAACGGACCTGTGTCCGAAGGGTTCTGGGTCTTCATCCTCGGTATCGGCGGTATCGCTCTGGTTGCCACCTGGATTGCCAAGAAGGGGGCACGAGCCCGATGAGTCACGACAACTACCCCGCCGTGCAGGACCCCGGCTACGGCCAGCCCGTGCCCAATCCCGGCCTCGAGGAACACATCGAGCGTTTCACCGACGAGAACCCGGCCGCCGCCAACCGCGCATACGCCGCGATCGTGGGCATGCTGGCAGCCGTCCCGGTGCTCGCCATCGCGTTCGTTGTCATCTACTTCGCCGTTCCGCGTGACATGTTCATCGATTTCGGCCCCATCTATGCCAATGCCCAGAACGTGGGTTTCGGCCTCACGGGTGGAATATCCGTGCTGCTCATCGGTCTGGCGTGCGTCCAGTGGGCTCGCGTCATCATGACGGATGCCGAGAGCGTCGACTACCGCCACAGCGCCGGATCACCACCTGAGGCTCGCGCCGAGGTGGCCCAGCAATTCTCCGACGGTGTGGAGCAGTCCCGCTTCGGCCGACGCAAGCTGATTGGTGGCGCCCTGGCGGGGGCCCTCGGCTTCTCCGTGGTGCCGGTCGTCGTGCTCTTCGCCGACCTCGGCCCCTGGCCCACCAAATCCCGCATCAGTGAGACGCTCGAGAAGACGATCTGGGCGGAGGGGGTGCACCTCGTCAACGACGTCACCTTCACCCGCATCAAGCCCGAGGACGTGGAGATCGGCCAGCTGATCAACGCGCAGCCCGAGACCCTGGAGGACTTCCACGGCTCCGCATTGGCGATTGAGAAGGCCAAATGCTCCCTCATCGTCGTCCGAATGGACCCCGCGTCCATCAAGATCCCCGAATCCCGCCAGGACTGGCAGGTTGCCGGAATCCTCGCCTACTCCAAGATCTGCACACACGTGGGGTGTCCCATCAGCTTGTGGGAACGTCAGACGCACAACCTGCTGTGCCCCTGTCACCAGTCGATGTTCGACCTGTCCGATTCAGGAGTCGTCGTTTTCGGCCCCGCTGCACGCTCGCTGCCACAGTTGCCCATCAAGGTAAACTCGG
>CBDTVQ010000499.1:0-1580 GCA_965364045.1 uncultured Tessaracoccus sp.
GGGCCTCATCGGCGGCAGCCTGAGTGGCCTCTTCCGGTACTTCCTGTGCTTCCGCTTCTTCCTGTGCTGGCTCCGAATCGTCGGAGGAATCGGACGAGCCGGACTCCTCCGCGTCCCCGACGACGGCGAGCACAGCGCCCACCTCGGCCACGTCGTCCTCCTCGAAACGGATCTCGAGCAGGATTCCCGCGACGGGGGACGGAATTTCGGTGTCAACCTTGTCGGTCGAGACCTCCAGCAGGGGTTCGTCGACTTCGACGCTTTCTCCAACGGCCTTCAACCATCGAGAGATGGTTCCTTCAGTGACGGATTCGCCCAATGCCGGCAGGGTAACTTCAGTTGACATGGTGAAAATTGCTCCTTCAAGGGGACCTGGAGATGTTCATCATCAACTCTATCCCCCATCAGGAGTGCATGTGCAGGGGACTCCCGGCCAATGACAGGTTTGCCTCAGCCAACGCCTCGGACAAGCTCGGGTGGGGGTGAATGATGTCACGCATGTCCTCCGGGGTCGCACCCCAGCCCACGAGAAGGGCGCCCTCGGCGATGAGCTCGGAGACATCATCGCCCACGACGTGTACGCCCACGATCTCCCCACCTGAGCGCCGGATGACCCGCACGAGCCCGGTCTCGCGCTCCCCGGGAACCCGGCTCATCAGTGCGCGGCCGTTTCCGCGCAACGGGTAGTCAGCCACCTCAATCTCGCCCTCGGCACGAGCCTGTGCGGTGGTCAACCCCACGGAGGCGAGCTGTGGGTGCGAGTAGGCGATGCGGGGGATGCTGCTGTTGGCCCCCAGGGTTGGGCGGTGGGAGTGCTTGCCCTGGAGCTGAGCGATGTGTTCAGCGAGGAACAGTCCGTGGGCGTATCCCCGGTGTGCCAACTGCGGGCCCGCCACCACGTCCCCCGCCGCGTAGACGCCCCTCACTGACGTGTGGAGTGAGTCGTCCACGGCAATGTGGGCACCGGCTCTCTCCACGCCGGCCTCATCCAGGCCGATGCCCTCCAGCATGGGACGCCGTCCGGCCGCCACCAGCAGCAGGTCGGCCTCGATGGTCTCGCCCTCCAGTTGCACGGTCACGCCGTCATCGGTGGCGCGAGCCGAGGAGACGGGGGAGGAGAGCCGCATGTCGACGCCCCTCTTCTTCAGTTCCTGGAGGACCACCTTGCTCAGGTCCGGTTCCTCCGTGGGCAGGAGAGAGGATGTTGCCTCGACGAGAGTGACGTGGACCCCGAGATCCGTCCACATGGATGCAAACTCGACGCCAATCACTCCTCCACCCAGGACGACGGCGCGCTCCGGCAGTGTCGTGAGCTGCAGTGCCTGCCAGCTGTCCAGGATGCGTGTCCCATCCACCGGCAGGCCCAGAGTGATGGGCTCAGCGCCTGTGGCGATGACGACGGCGCGGGCACGCAGGACCGAACCGTCAACGTCGATGCCCGGGCCGCGCTGGTCCGTGGACAGGGTTCCGCGGGCATTGATGACCTTGATGCCCCGAGAGGCAATGAGGCCTGAGAGCCCCTTGTGCAGCTGTGCCACGACCTTCGTGGCGTACTCCAGAATCCCGCCGGCGTCCACGTC
>CBDTVQ010000500.1:0-1571 GCA_965364045.1 uncultured Tessaracoccus sp.
GAGCCCCGCCACTGTCAGGAGGATCAGGAGGGCAAGCGTCATGGGCGTCGAGTCTTCTTGGCTACTGCGTCCGTGGAACGCGGGGCGGGGACGCGGTGATGACGCCCGGGAAAGGCTGCTGAAGGAGAGTGCTCTCCCGATCCAAGCGGCACCCGGTGGAAAAGCGCAACACCGTGGGGAAGGCGACTCCACCGTGGTGGCAGATTCATCCATGGTAGGCGCTTCCACAACATGACTTCGCAGGGTTGTCCTGCGTGGGTCACCTCATGCTCAGTCCCGGACGATCTGCCAAATCATGCCCGTGCACCCGGATCCGAACTAGTCTGAACGGCATGTCTGAGCTGATTGTTGCCCGAGTGGACGCTGGCGTGGGCCGCCTTGAACTCAACCGTCCGCGAGTGATCAACTCGCTCAATCTCGAGATGATCCACGCCTCCATTGATGTGCTGCACTCCTGGCAGGACGACGACGACGTCCGCTCCGTCGAGCTCAGCGGCGCCGGGGACCGAGGTTTCTGCGCTGGCGCAGACGTCCGCGAGATGGCGGGACTGGTCACTGCTGGCGACGGCTGGCTGCAATTTCTGGGCGCCGAGTACGAGCTCGACGCGCTTGTGGCGAACTACCCGAAGCCGGTCACCGCCCACATGCGCGGCATCACCATGGGCGGCGGCCTCGGATTCACGGCCGCGGCGTCGCGGCGCATCGTCGACAGGTCCACCCACATGGCGATGCCGGAGACCAAAATCGGTCTCTTCCCGGATGCCGGGGTGATGTTCCAGCTGTCCCGCGCGGGCGCCGTCGGCACCCACATTGCACTCACGTCCGCCCCTTTCGGTGGCGGCGACGCCCTGATCATCGGACTTGCTGACGAATCCCGCGAAGGCCCCCTCTCCGCACCGTTGATCGATGCTGCAGGGGACTGGATCAACGAGTGCTACGCCAGCGACGATCCCGTGGAGATCGCGCGGGCACTGGAGGCACACCCGCATCCGGACGCCCGGATCGCGGCCCGCGAACTCCGGGCTCGCAGCCCCTTCTCCATTCACATCGCGCTGCGAGCCCTGCGCAGGGCCGCCACTCTGGATCACGACGGCGTGCTCGCGCAGGACCTTCGGCTGGCGGAACGCATGGTGCCCGTGGATTTTGTCGAGGGAGTTCGCGCCCTGCTGATCGACAAGGACAACACGCCTGAATGGCGCCACGCCAGTATCGAGGACGTGCCGGCCAGCGCGATCGACGAGGTCTTCGCCAGCTGAGATGCGACTGGGTTCAGCCCTCGGACAGGGCCGTGTCCAGGGCATCAGCTGCCCGAATCAGACCAAGGTGGCTGAAGGCCTGCGGGAAGTTGCCCGCCAGTCGAAGATGCTTTGGTGAGTACTCTTCCGAGAGCAGCCCCAGATCTGTGGACACCGACAAGACGTTGTCCATCATGGCCCGTGCGTCGTCGGCCCTGCCCGAGCGGGCGTACTGCTCAACGAGCCAGAACGAACAGATCAGGAACGGGTAGTCCTCACCCGTGAGGCCATCGTTGCCCGACGTGGTGAGATAGCGCACCAAAAAGCCACTTTCAT
>CBDTVQ010000501.1:0-1548 GCA_965364045.1 uncultured Tessaracoccus sp.
GTGGCCACCAATGACCTGCACTACGTGCATGCCGAGGACGCGGACGCGCACGACACGCTGCTCTGTGTCTCCTCCGGTTCCCGCAAGGCGCAGGTGGATCGCTTCAAGTTCAGCGGAAGTGGGTACCACCTCAAGTCACCCGCGGAGATGCGGGCACTCTTCTCCGAGCTGCCGGAGGCGTGCGACAACACGCTGGAGATCGCCGAGCGGTGTGAGACCAGTTTCACCGAGGGCATGGGCACGTTCATGCCCGTCTTCGACTGCCCCGAGGGGGAGAACGAGGACACGTGGTTCCACAAGGAGGTGGAGCGCGGGCTGGAGCGCCGGTATCCGGGCGGCATCACCCGTGAGGTCCGGGAGCGCGCCGAGTTTGAGACCGGGATCATCGCGTCGATGGGTTTCACGGGATATTTCCTCGTGGTCGCGGACTTCATCACCTGGGCCAAGGAGAACGGCATCCGGGTGGGTCCGGGCCGTGGATCGGGCGCCGGATCAATCTGCGCCTATGCGCTGCGGATCACGGACCTGGATCCGCTAGCACACGGCCTGCTGTTCGAGCGGTTCCTGAACCCCGAGCGTGTGTCCATGCCGGACTTCGACATCGACTTCGATGACCGTCGACGCGGCGAGGTGATCGCTTACGTCTCGGAGAAGTACGGCAACGACAAGGTGGCCCAGATCGTCACCTACGGCAGCATCAAGGCCAAGGCTGCGGTCAAGGATGCCTCCCGTGTGCTGGACATGCCGTTTGCCGTCGGCGAGAAGATCACCAAAGCCATGCCGGCCGACGTCATGGGCAAGGGCATCACGCTGCCGCAGCTCTTCGACGAGACCAACAAGCGTTACTCGGAGGGCTCCGAGGTCCGCGAGATGTACCGGGCGGAAGCGGACGTCCGCACGGTGGTTGACACCGCGATGGGCATCGAGGGGTTGAAGCGCCAGTGGGGCGTCCATGCCGCCGGTGTCATCATGAGCTCCACCCCACTGCTGGACATCATTCCCATCATGAAGCGTGAGTCCGACGGTGCCATCATCACGCAGTTCGACTACCCGGGCTGTGAAGCGCTCGGACTCATCAAGATGGACTTCCTGGGGTTGCGCAACCTCACGGTCATTGATGATGCGGTCAAGAGCATCAAAGCCAACCGCGACATCGACGTGGATCTGGACAACCTCCCGCTGGATGATCAGCCCACGTATGACCTGCTCGCGCGTGGCGACACCCTTGGGGTGTTCCAGCTCGACGGTGGACCCATGCGTGCCCTCCTGCGGTCCATGCAGCCTGACTGTTTCGAAGACATCTCCGCCGTGGGTGCCCTGTACCGTCCCGGACCGATGGGCGCTGATTCCCACAACAAGTACGCCCGCCGCAAGACGGGTCGTGAGCCGGTGGAGCCCATCCATCCCGAGCTCGCTGAGGCACTCGAGCCCATCCTGGGGGAGACCTACGGCCTGATCGTCTACCAGGAGCAGGTCATGGCCATCGCGCAGCAGTTGGCCGGCTACACGCTGGGTGGTGCAGACGAACTGCGCCGGGCCATGGGCAAG
>CBDTVQ010000502.1:0-1545 GCA_965364045.1 uncultured Tessaracoccus sp.
AAACGGCAGCGTCGCAACGGCCAACTGCGCCAGCACCAGGTTGAATCCGAGGCCACCCGATGACGTGCGTTCCTGCACCTGCTCCCGCACTCCTGCATTTTCGGTGAATGCGTACAGGGCCAAAGGTTTGGGTCGGTCATTGATGAAGTCGATGGCCTCGTCGAGATCAGCGACGGCAAGAATCGGCAGGATCGGCCCGAAAATCTCGTCCTGCATGACAGGGGAGTCCGGATCCACGTCCAGCAGGATCGTCGGCGCGACGTAGCGCTGCGCCACATCGGCGTTGCCTCCCACGTAGGCGCGGCCACTCTCCAACAGTCCCGAGAGCCGCTCTGCATGTTTCTCGTTCACGATGCGTCCGTAGTACCGCGACTTCTCGGGATCGGCGTTGTACATCTGCCGGACTGCCCGGGCAATCTCTTTCGCCAGTGGCTCGACCAACGCGGGTGTGGTCAGGACGTAGTCGGGAGCGACGCAGGTCTGGCCGCAGTTGCTGAATTTGCCCCAGGCTATGGCCCTGGCAGCCGCATCCAGCCGCGCTGAGCCATCGACCCACACTGGCGACTTCCCGCCCAACTCCAACGTGACCGGCGTGAGATTCTTGGCGGCGGCGGTCATGACGATGGAGCCCACCTTGCCGTTGCCGGTGTAGAAGATGTGATCAAAGTCGCACTCCAACAACCGCGTGGTCTCCTCAACTGCACCTTCGACGACCTGCACGGCGTCGGCGTCGAGATAACGAGGCACCAGTTCCGCGATGACCGCAGAGCATGCGGAGGAGACTTCGCTCGGCTTGAGCACGACGGCGTTGCCGGCGGCCAGGGCCCCCACAAGTGGGGCGAAAATCAGGTTGATCGGGTAATTCCAGGGACCGATGATGAGCACGGTGCCCAGAGGTTCGCGGGAAATCGTCGCGCGGGCGGGCCCGACGAGCGCCGATGACTTGACCTTGCGATCCTTCGCCCACTTGTCGAGATTCTTGAGAGCGAACTGTATCTCCCCGGTGACCGACACAATCTCTGTCAGCTGTGTCTCCACCTCGTTCTTCCTGAGGTCTGTCCACAGGGCCTCGCGGATCTGCGGGGCGCTCTCCGTCAGCATCCGGTCAAGCGCCTCCAACTGTTCGCGACGCCACGCCAACGGCCGTGTTCGGCCCGACGCGAAAGCTGCTCGGGCAACGTCCACCTGGGACTTCACCCTCGTCATGCGGTCATCGTGGGCGCCGTCAGTCCTGTCGCTTTGTTCCACAGCCATGTCGAATGCAACCTCTGCGTCGCTCGGGGATCCTGGGTTTCACTGTACCCGGGTCCGAGGCTCAGGCACCGGTCCGCCCGATGAAGTGATCCATGGACGAATAGACGTGGAACACCTTGTCAGCGACGAAGTCCCACGCCCGCGTCGGCAGCACCCCGCGCATCGCCATGCCCAGTTTTACGGTCCACGGCTTGAGGACCATGGGGCGCCCCGAGAGCATCCCTTGCCACGCGGCTTCCACGGCGATCTCGGGGGTCATGATGGGGGTGAGGAGCGGTCCTCGCGCACCTT
>CBDTVQ010000503.1:0-1544 GCA_965364045.1 uncultured Tessaracoccus sp.
TCCGCGATCAGTTCGATCTCGGGAAGGTGGTTGTTCCGCTCGCGCATCTCCGTGCGGTGCTCGGTGTTGGCGCGTCTGGCCTGCTCCGGCGTGGCGATTGCCAGCCTTGCGCGGCGGTCCAGTTCGCGGTGCAGACCGACGATCGTCTTCAGGGTCGTGTCCGACATGGCGCGCGTGGGACGCAGCATGGGCAGCCCGAGTTCCCTGTAGGCGGGTGAGGCCTGCGCTTTCTCCATCTCCATCTCCAGTGCGGCGCGCGGCGAGGGTGCTTCGTCAGCGAGAAGGTTCGATGCTGACACCTCCAGCGCGGCCGCGATCGCCTCCAGAAGGGACAGGCGGGGTTCCCTGTGTCCGTTCTCCACCATGGACAACTGGCTGGGGGCGGTTCCTGTGATGGTTCCCAATTGTTCAAGCGTCAGGCCGGCATCGGTGCGGAAATGTCGGATACGACGGCCAAGTGTCGAGAGATCTGCCATGAACTCACAGTAACGGAAGAATCGCCGTTCTTCACAGCAAATTGGCTAACACAACCCCCCACACCTCTACGTATGGTGAAACCAAGAGCACATCTCGCAGCAATGCACACCCGACACGGTTGGAGAAACTCATGACTGCCACCACCACCCTCTTCCGTCACGCACCTGACATGGCCGACTCACGCATCGTCGCGTGGGTGGATTCGATCGCGGAACTGACCCAGCCGGACAGCATCGTCTGGTGCGATGGCTCCGCTGAGGAGAAGCAGCGCATGCTGGATGATTCCGTCGACGCCGGCACGCTCATCAAGCTCAACCCCGCCAAGCGTCCCAACAGCTACCTGGCCCGCTCGCACCCGAGCGACGTTGCCAGGGTTGAAGCGCGCACGTTCATCTGCTCGGAGAATCGAGACGATGCTGGCCCCACCAACAACTGGGCACCGCCCGCCGAAATGCGTGCGACGCTGGACGGCTTGTTCCATGGGGCCATGCGTGGACGCACCATGTACGTGGTGCCGTTCTCCATGGGACCCGTGGGCAGCCCGCTCGCACGTCTGGGCGTCCAGGTCACGGACTCGCCCTACGTGGTGATCAACATGGGCATCATGACGCGCATGGGTGCCGATGCTCTGGCGCAGATTGGGCCGGATACCGAGTGGGTTCCTGCCGTTCACTCCGTCGGCGCCCCGTTGATGCCCGGCGAGGACGACGTCGCATGGCCATGCAACGACACCAAGTACATCGTGCACTACCCGGAGAGCCGCCAGATCTGGTCGTTCGGCTCGGCCTACGGCGGCAACGCCATCCTCGCCAAAAAGGCTTTCGCGCTTCGCATCGCCTCCAAGATTGGCGAGGACGAGGGTTGGCTGGCCGCGCACATGCTCCTGCTCAAGGCGACCAACCCGGCCGGCCGCGCCTTCCACGTCGCCGCCGCGTTCCCCAGCGCCTGCGGCAAGACGAACTTCGCGATGCTCCGTCCCTCGATGCCCGGCTGGAAGGTGGAGACCATTGGTGATGACATCGCCTGGCTCGCCCAGGGTCCGGAAGGGCGTCTGCGTGCCATCAATC
>CBDTVQ010000504.1:0-1535 GCA_965364045.1 uncultured Tessaracoccus sp.
CGGATTCATCGGCGCAGAGCACTACCTTCGATTGATCCAGGACCCAGCGTTCCACAAGACCCTGCTGAACACGTTCGTGTTCGTCCTGCTCACCGTTGCTCCCGTTGTTGCCCTTTCCATGTTCCTGGCGCTGCTGCTGCACCAACGGCTGCGCGGAATCCAGTTCTTCCGCACCGCTTTCGCTTCGCCATTCGCCTTCTCGGTTGCGACGGCATCGGTCATCTTCGCGGTCATGTTCAACCAGGCCACCGGTGTTCTCAACGGCATCCTCGGGGTTTTCGGCATTGATCGCGTGGGCTGGCTCACCGATCCCTCCGTCGCCCTGATCTCCATCGCGTTGACCACGATCTGGATGCAGATTGGCTACAACCTGCTCGTACTGTCCTCCGGGCTCGGTGCCGTTCCCGACGATCTCGTGGAGGCGGCGCGTCTCGACGGAGCGGGCGGATGGCGTCTCCAACGCCACATCCTCATCCCGATGCTCACCCCACAATTGTTCTTCCTCATCGTGACCGGGACCATCCACTCGTTGCAGAGCTTCGGCCAGATCCACATCCTGACGCGTGGCGGACCCCTGAACTCGACGACGACGCTGGTGTATTCCATCTACGAGCAGGCCTTCGCCTACAGCAACTCCAACTTCGGCTATGCCTCAGCCCAGGCGATCGTCCTGTTGGTCGTGGTCATCCTCGTCACGCTGCTGCAGTTCGGCGTCCTGGAGCGGAAGGTGTTCTACCGGTGAGCACTGCAATCGATGTGAACTCTCCCGTCACACAGAAACGGCGTCGGCCCCGCCCCACTGGGTCCCGGATCGCCAGCTATGCAGTGCTGCTGTTCTTCCTCGCACTCATCGGCTTCCCCGTCTACTTCGGTTTCATCGGATCCGTGATGGGGCCCGGGGACATCAACGCCTACCCCGCATCGCTGTGGCCGCTCGACGGGTTCAAGTGGGCCAACTACACCGACGCCCTGAACACCATCCCCCTCATCCGCCAGTGGGGCAACTCGGTACTGATGTCACTGATCATCACGGCGGGGCAACTCTTCACCTCATTGCTCGCAGCTTTCGCGCTGGTGTTCCTGCCCATGAAGTGGCGCGCCTTCTGGTTCGCGCTGCTGCTGGCCACGATGATGGTGCCCGTCGAAGCCATCATCATCCCCAACTACCTGTTCATGGCTGACTTCGGGCTCATCAACTCCATGCCCGCCCTCACCCTGCCGTTCCTGGCGCACGGATTCGGAATCTTCCTGCTCCGCCAGGCGTTCCTGTCCTTCCCCCGCGAACTGTTCGAGGCAGCCCGCATCGACGGCTGTTCCAACCTGAACTTTTTGTTGCGGATCCTGCTCCCGCTGTCCCGTCCAACGCTGGCGGCCCTGGGGATCTGGACGTTCCTGATGGCCTGGAACATGTACTTCTGGCCATTGCTCGTCACCCAGACCCCCGAGATGCAGACGATCCAGATCGGTATCACCCAGCTGCAATCCGCCGACAACTTCAACGCCGGTCTCGTGATGGCCGGAACTGTCCTTGCCAT
>CBDTVQ010000505.1:0-1524 GCA_965364045.1 uncultured Tessaracoccus sp.
TCGGCACAGTGCGCATTCACCATGAATTCGACGGAGTCCGCAATCAATTCCCGGCTGGGCAGCGAGTACAGCATGCCGCCATGGCCCATTGCGATGCCGTCGTCCACGGCGATCGTGTTGAACTCCCGGCCTATGCCACCGGCCTCCTTGATGGCACCACTGACGAGCTTGCCCATGTCACGCAGGTGCACGTGTCCCGGCACGAACTGGGTGAAGGAGTTGGCCACCGCAATGATCGGCTTGCCGAAATCCGAATCGCCGATGCCCGTGGCCCGCCACAGGGCACGGGCGCCGGCCATGTTGCGGCCATGGGTCGTGGTACGGGAACGAAGATGAGGCATGGGTGGTCCCTCTCAAAAGATTGCGTGTTCTTGCCAAGTCGACGATTCTACTGGCCATGGTGCTGTGGACCGGCGCGCCATCTCGCGCCCCGGTCCTCCTCGGTCGACCTCAGATATCGAGCCAGCGGGATTCCATGGCGTCCAGTTCCAGTGCGTGGGAGATGACCTCTCCATCGCCGAGCATGCCCGTGGCGCGGCCGCTCACCGCGGTACTGGCGGGGGCCGTGGAGTTGTTCATGATGAGCGCCTTTCCCGTCGCCGGGAACACCGCCACTTCAACGTCCGGGTTCGTGCTGGTCCAGTGTGAGGCGAACTCCTCGTTCTTGCCAGCCGCCCAGTAGATGGCCCGGTGCAGCAGCCGTGTGTTGTCCGCGTTGTAGGGCAGACCTGCGATGTAGACGGCTCGCCCCTCACCTGCAGTGTGGGCTGCGATGTCCACAGACTTCTCGTCGAGTTGCAGAAGTTGCGCACCTTCGAGACCGAAAATGTCGCCGGCGCCCTCACCCACGTCCGCGCGCTCGCGCAGATCAGCTGTGATGAAGTGGTCGCCGTGGACCGCCGGGTAGCGGTTGGTGGACTGGGACCAGCCAATCTCCTGATCCACGCCCAGCACATCCGAGAGCTGGAAGAAGGCACCGTTGGCAGCCACGGCGGACGGTTCACCGATACCGATGAATCCGCCTCCACGAGCCACGTGAGCTCGAACTGCGGTCACCAGTTCAACATCGAGCCACTCGTCGCCGCCGGAGAACGCCGTGTTGGCAGCGCCCACGTTGAGCACCACGTCGATGCCGTCGAGCGAGCCCGCGCGCACGTCGTCAAAGCTCATCCACTCCACCTCGAACGGCAGCCCGCTGAGGGACTCGATGACACCGAGGTAGGAATAGATCTGCTTGTACCAGAGGGCGTGCGCCACCATGTGGGTCTGCCAGGTGCGCAGGCTGCCCCATGCATTGACGATGGCCACGCGGATGGGCGCATTCTCGGGACGCCTGCCGCCGCCGAGTTCGTGGATTGCGCGGAACTCGTTGCATATCTCCTCAACGCGAGCCACAAAGTCTGGAAACTTCACCGCGAGGCTGAGGTAGCCGCCGTAGCCGATGCGATCCAGCGGCTGGCGGGCGATGGCCCGGCGGGCGCACAGCCAGGATGCATTGGCCTCACCCAGCGGATCCCCACCCTC
>CBDTVQ010000506.1:0-1522 GCA_965364045.1 uncultured Tessaracoccus sp.
TGGGCAGGCGGCAACGGCATCCAGGTGAAGGTGGATCACGGCACGATCGCCGGCCATCGCGTCATCACCACGTACAACCACTTGTCCGCCATCGGCGTGAGCGTGGGCCAGGAAGTGTCGGTTCACCAGGGTGTGGGCCGCGTGGGCAGCACCGGGTTCTCCACGGGGTGTCACCTGCACTTCGAGGTCATCGCTGACGGCAGGTTCACCAACCCGGAGCCGTGGCTGGACGGCAACAGCGGCGTCGTTGACATCGCCGCCATGGGGGTGGGTCGCCCGGGCACGCCGAACTCATCGCTGCCCTCGCCCCTCAAGTCCACCACCCTGCCGGCACTTCTGGCTTCTCTGTCTCCTTCGACAACACCCACGCCTTCTGCATCATTGAGCGCATCGGCATCCCCGACTGCGCCCCCGATCACACCCACACCGTCGGTCTCCGTCCCACCATCGGCCAGCCCCAGCCCCAGCCCCAGCCCCAGCGCCTCGGCGAGCACCATGCCCTGCGCGACGCCATCGGTGATACCAGACGGAACCCCTGCTGAGAACCCGTCGCCGTGTGCGTCCGTCACGCCCAGCGCATCGCCCTCCCCCGAGGAACCCGGGAAGTCGCCGAGTCCGTCTCCGTCGCCGTCTCCGTCGCCGAGTCCATCGCCGTCGCCGTCGCCGTCTCCCTCTCCCTCTCCCTCTCCCTCTGCTTCACCGTCCCCTTCACCGAAGGAGTCAGGCATGTCCAACGAAAAGGAGACTTTTCCCGGTACGGCCACCCCCACTGTTGCGGGGACAGCAACGACGTCGACCAAAATATCGTCAGCCGGGGACGAATCGACTCCGGAGGCGTGACCGCGGCATCATGGATGCATGAGTGACATCACGCAACGTCTGATCTACCTGGCCGTCGTGCTGGTCACCGCGATCGTGCTGCGTTTCGTGTTGGTGATGATCATCAACCGCAGCGTCCGAGCTTTGGCGGCCCGAGCCCCCGATCCCAGTAGTGACAAGCCAAACGGCAGGTCCAACGACCTGCTGACCCGGGCGGGCCTGGTTTCGGGGGAGCGTCAGCGCCAACGAGTGACCACGCTGGGCTCCTTGCTGCGCAATGTTGTGGACGTGGTCATCGGCGTCATCACCCTGCTGACGGTGCTGGCCATCGTGGGCATACCCATGGCTCCGCTCCTGGCGTCTGCAGGCGTGGGCGGCGTCGCTATCGGGTTTGGGGCGCAGTCGCTGGTGAAGGACTACCTCTCGGGCGTCTTCATGCTGGGCGAGGACCAGTTCGGCGTGGGCGACATCATCACTGTGGGCGACATCAAGGGCACCGTCCTGGAAGTCACCCTCCGGGTCACCAAGCTGCGGGACTTCACCGGCGTCGTCTGGTACGTGCGCAACGGCGAAATCCTCACGCTGGGCAACATCTCGCAGGGATTCTCCGTGGAGTGGATCGAGATCCCGGTGGCCATTGATGAGGATCCTGACAAGGTGATTGCGGTCCTGCGTGGGGCGCTGCAGGGGATGAGTGACGAGG
>CBDTVQ010000507.1:0-1513 GCA_965364045.1 uncultured Tessaracoccus sp.
CGTCTTCACGCCCAAGGGCGAGGTCATGGCGCTCCCCGTCGGCGCTACCCCGGTGGACTTCGCATTTGCCGTGCACACCGAGGTGGGTTTCTCGTGCATCGGTGCCCGCGTCAACGGTCGGCTCGTCGCACTCTCCACCACTCTGCAGCAGGGCGACAAGGTGGAGGTGCTGACCTCCAAGAGCCAGAACGCCGGACCCAGCCGGGACTGGCTGGGATTCGTCGCGTCGAGCCGTGCGAAGCAGAAGATTCGTCAGTACTTCACCCGTGAGCGACGCGACGAGGCGATGGACATCGGCAAGGACATGCTCGCCAAGCAACTTCGGCGCACAGGCCTGCCGATGCAGCGCCTCTTGACGCTGGAAAATCTCACCGCGGTGGCGAACGCCCTGCGCGTCAAGGATGTGCCGACTCTCTACATGGCGATCGGTGAGAACCAGATCGGTGCCCAGTCCGTCGTGCAGCACCTCATCGATCTCCATGGCGGCGAGGACGAGACCGTGGACACGGTCACGGAGGACACGGTGGTGCAGCATCGTCAGCGATCATCGCTGAAGTCCGATGCCATCGTGCTGGTGGATGGCGATCCCACCATGATGGTGAAGCTGGCCAAGTGTTGTTCGCCGTTACCGGGAGACGACATCCTGGGATTCATCACGCGCGGGGACGGGGTCTCGGTACACCGGAGCGATTGCACGAATGCGCCGTCGTTGCGAGAACAGCCCGAACGGCTGGTGAACGTCTCCTGGGCGGGCACCACGAGTGGTAGCTACCTCGTGACCATTCAGGTGGAGGGTCTGGACAGGGCCCGCATGCTCTCGGATGTGGGATCCGCATTCTCCGAACAGCACGTGGACATACTGTCGGCCTCCATCAGCACCAACAAGAACCGACACTTTGTGGGACGCATCACGTTTGAGTCGCCGGATCCCACCCATCTGGCCCACGTCTTGAGCCAGGTGCGCAAGGTCCCGGGCGTCTACGACGTCTTCCGGGCCAACTATTGATCCTCAGCGGGAGCACCGAAAGGAGTAAGGAATGGGTCTCAGCGTGTGGGTGAGACGGGTCCAGGACGACCCGACACAAAATGATGGGACCCGGGTGCTCGTGGATCGGGTCTGGCCGCGGGGTATGCGGAAGGAGGACGTCGCCCATGAGTTCTGGAACAAGGATGTGGCGCCGTCCACGGAGTTGCGAAAATGGTATGGCCACGTCCCGGAGAGGTTTGAGGAGTTTGCGCGTCGGTACCGCGTCGAGTTGGAGTCCTCCGCGGGACGGGAGGCCCTGCGGGGCCTGCGGGACTGCGTCCGCGGCACGCGACTGACGCTGCTGACTGCCACGAAGGACGTAGAGCACAGCCAGGCGCGAGTGCTGGCGGACCTGCTGAATGGTTCCTGAGTCCTCAGGGGTCCACCAGACATGGGCCGATCAGTGGATCAGGCCTGCTGGAACTCCTTGAGGGTTTCCTTGGCCTGATCGAGCCAGGAGTTGTAGGTCTCCAGCGATTTGGAGGC